>JAKONR010000068.1 GCA_022701825.1 Hymenobacteraceae bacterium
TCGGTTTGGGTGGCGGTGTAGGTGGCCGGGCCGGTTTGGGCGGTGGCGGTCAATACCAAAGGCCGGAAATTGGCCCCGCGGCCGATGGGGAACGTGGTGGTGGCCGCGCCCGGCCCGGTAACGCGCGCCAGCGGGCCGCTCACGTAGCTCGCCGCCGAGCCGCCCGCTACGCTGGTGCCGGGGTACAGCACCAACGGCGCGGCAGCCGTGCTGGCAATAACGCCGCTGCTCAAAATCAAACTATTTTCGACGTTTACGGCCCCGCCGGTTGGTGTCAGCACGTCGGCATTGGCGGCGGTGAGGCTGGCGTAGCTGCCCGCCGCGATGGTGGCGCCGGCGGCCGTGTAGTAGGGCTGGCCTACGGCCGCGCCCCAGCCGGTGGCTAGGCGCAGGCCGTCAATGGTCAGCGTAGCGTTGCCGGTACCATTCTGGCGCAGCACCACCGCGTTGAGCGCGCTGGCCAGGGGCGTGGTGCCCGTCACCGAGAGCAGCGGCGTGCCGGGCTCGGTGCCAAAATCGGCCCCGGCGGGCAGCACGTAGAGGCTGGTGGTTTCGACGCCGCCGGTAGTTTCGGTTTTCAGCACCAGCAGATAGTTAGTGTTGAAGCTGAATGGCGTGGCGCTGGCCGTGGTGGGCCGGCCCGCCAGCGCCAGCTCGAAGGTGAGCGTGGTAGCGCTGGCGCGGGTGGCATACACTTGGCTGCGGTAGGTGGGGCTGCCGGCCGCCGCGCCAGCGGCCTCGGTAAAGGCCAAAAAGTAGTCCGACGCAGCCTGAGCGTCGCTGAAGTTGACCACCGCCGCCGCGTAGAGCGCGGTGGCGCCGGCCGGCCGCGCCCCGGCGCGGTACAGCGGGCCATCGGTGCCGGCCACTAGGCTGGCCCTGGTCGAAGCCGTGGCGGGCAGGCTGCTCAGGGCCGCTCCCTGCGGATAAGTGCTCAGCAGCAGGTTGCCGGAAGCTGTGGCGATGCTGCCCGACGTGCCGGGTATTTGGCTCCAGCCGTTGGCGGTGAGGGGCTGTCCGGCCGCGTAGTCGAAGTCGTCTTCCAGCAGCAGCAGGCCCGGCGCGCTGGCCGGGGCCAGGCTGGTAGCTAGGGTGTTGCTGGTGGCGCAGCCGTTGCGCACGGCCACGGTGCCCGCGCCCGCGCCAGCGGGCACCAGCACCGTGAGGCTGGTGCCCGCCGCGTTTACGGTAGCCGCCGCCACCGGGCCGCCCGGCGCGAAAATAACCGTGGTAGCGGGCGCCGCCCCAAAGCCGCTGCCCATGAGCGTGATGGTCTGGCCCGGCCGGATGGCGCTGCTGCTGAGGCTGGTGAGCACCGGCACCGGGAGCAGCGGCGTATCGCCGCTAGTGAGCACCAGGGCCGTGGCGCCGCCGCTGGGGCTGGCCGTGGCCGCGCCGCTTGGCCAAGTGCCGGTGGCGCTGGTGGCCGGGCAGCCCACGAGGCTGCCATCGGCGAGGGCGCGCTGCTCCACGCGCCGGATGCCGCTGGCATTGGCGTTGGGCGTGAGCAGGCCGTAGGCGCCGGCCATGGCTTCGACGCTGCCATAAAAGCCGGCGTAGTTGGTGGTATTGGCGGAGCCGTCGTTTTCGAGCCAGGTGCCGGCCAGCGGGCGGCCGGTGCCAGCGGCGTTGTCGTAGGTCAAAACCAGGTTGCTGGCCGTGCCCTGCGAATTGCCGCGCACGCCGGTGGCGCTGGTGGCGGCGCTGCCCAGGTTGAGGGCCGTGACGGGGCTGCTGGTGGGCAGGAACTGCACAGCCACGTTGGTGCCGTCGCCGTTGTTGAGCACCACCATCGGGTACACCGTGGCCTGGTCGTTGTAGCGCGCATCGGGGCTGGCTTCCAGGCCAAACCAGCCGGTGTAGCTGCCGTTGGCGTCGGTGGTGAAGGTCGAACTACTGTTGTCGAGACCCGGCCCGCCGCCTTTGCGCACGAACGCGCCGGCTACCTGGGTTTCGACCGGGATGCCCGCGCCGCCGTAGTTGGCCGCGTCATTGGCGGCCCGCCCGGCGGTGTAGTATTTGTAGGTAGTGTTGGGGGCGAGGTTGCCCAGGCTCGCGCGCCACACGTAGGGCAGGCGGGTGGGGTGGGTGCTGCTGCCCACCGCGTGGCCGCTCAGGTACTGCGGCACCAGCACGTCGGTGAGGGTAGCCGGCACTACCGGAATCACGAATGCCGTCGAGCCATCGCTGTAGCCGGTGGTGCCGGCCGCGCCGCCGTTGGTGGTGTAAATGCCGAAAATGTAGCGCGTGCCATTGGTGAGGCCCGTGACGGTGATGCTGCCCGTGGGCGGGCCATTGTACACCACGTACTGCCCGCTGCTGAGCATGGTGCCCGTGCCAAAAGCCACCGTGCCGCCGCCCGCGCCGGGCGCGTAGGTGTTGCCGGCCACGGGCTTGGTGCCGGCCGTGGTGCCGGCTTTCAGGGTCACGACTACGTTGGTGGCGCAGCCGGCCGGGCCGGTAAAGGTGAGCGTGGCCCGCGTGTTGCCGGCGAGGGCCGAGGAGGCTACTACCTCATTATCAAGGTAGCTGGCCACGCTCAGGTCGGTGCCATTGTTGGTGCCGACGGCGGCCGGGCTGCTGGCCTCGACCCGGATGCGGTAGTCGGCGCGGGTGAGCAGGCCGGTCGTTTGGGCGATGGTGCCCGCGATGGTGCCGCTGCCCGTGCCGCTCAGCGTGCCGATGGCTATTTTATTGGTGGTAAAGCCATTGTAGCTCAGATACGCCGTAAATACGTTGCCCGCCGCAAACGCGCTGCTCACCGTGAATGGAATGCTTATTGCCGCTGGCGCGCCCTGCCCCACGCAGTACGGCCCCGCCGCTACGCTGCCCGTGGTGATGGTGGGGGCCGTGACGGTGATTTTTACCTCATTGCTAGTGACCGAGCAGCTGCCAAAAGCAGTGCGAACCACCACGTAGTAAACACCCGCCGCCGCAAAATTGGGCACGTAGGAGGTGCCCGTCGCGCCGCTGATGGCGGTGGTGTAGCCACTGCCCGAAGTGGTGCTGTAGTACCATTGGCGGCTGGTGCCGGCCGGCGTTTCGGTGGCCGTGAGGGCGGTGCCGCTGGCGCCGGTGGCCAGCGCCTGGTCGGCGGTGGGCGCCACGGCGACGTTGTTGACAGCGAACGCCGTGGGGTTGGGCGAGCCGATATTGCCGCCTACCACGGCCCGCACCAGGTAGCCCGTGCCCCCGGCCACCGTGGCCGGAATAGTGACCGTTAGCGGACTGCTACTAGTGCTGCTAGCCAGCGTGATAGGCGCCGCAAAGCTGCCCGCCGCGTCGGATAGCTGCACCAGGTAGCCGCCCGCCGCCGAGCCCGAAGTCACGGTGTAGGGCACCGAAAGCGTGCCCGTGGCGCACACGGCGGCCGGGGTGGGGTCTTGGGTGGTGATGGTGGCCGGGGCGCAGGGCGCCACGGTGGTAGCGGCGCTGCGAGGCGCCGGCGCGGCCACCCCAAAATCGAAGGCATTTTGGTTGATGTCGGTGCAGCCGCCCGAGGCCCGAAAAGCCGCCGTGGTCGTGGTGAGCGCGGTGCCGGTGGGGCCGCTGCCTTCGTAGCCGTTGGCCGCGCCGTAGCCCACAAAGTCCATCACCGTGGGGCCGGCGGCCGGGTTGGCTCCGGTCAGGGCCGTGCCGTTGGTCACGAGCGCCACTTTGCCCAGGCCCGTGGTCAGGCTGATGCTGGTCGAGGTATGATTGGGCGCGGGCGAGAGCGCGCCGCCCGCCGAGCCGGTAGCCAGGCCGATGAGGTAGTAGCCGCCCGCCGCAAGGCTGGTGCCGGCCGGGATGGCGGCCGAAACCGAAAAGCCGCCCGTGCTCGTGCCAGCGCTGTATTGAATAGTGTAGCCCCCGATAGCCTGGGCCGTGGCCGAGCGGTTGAACAGCTCCACGTAGTCCTGATTAAAGGTCGGGCTGCCGGTGTTCAGGCCGCCGCCAGTGTACACCTGGCTGATAACCACCTGGCTCCAGCCCAGCAGTGGTAGCAGTACTAATCCTAGGCTGCCCAGCAGCCAGCGCAAAAAATGAAGTGGTAGTGTTTGTTTCATGAGTTGTAAAAGGCAGGTAGTCAGATTAAAAACAGTAGTCTATTCAACCCCGAAAGTAGGAAGGCGAAATCTTGTTTTCAAAATAAAATATTAAAAATCAACAAATAATAATACCCCGTTTCACTTGCGGTCTCATCAAAAAAGGGCCTTCGCAGCTAAGTGAAGGCCCTTTTCAGGCTAGGGTAGAAGCAGGTTCTTGGGCAGTTCCTCCTAAAGTAAGCCCAGCGGCAAGCGCGAAAAGCCCCTAGCCGCCGCAGCCGAAAACCACGCGCCGTAAGCCGCCGCGCGGCGCGGGTGGGGCCAGCTTTTGGGCGGGCCGGGCACAACCAGCCGCCCGGTTTTGGGGTTTAGGTAATCCGGACGTTTTTCCCGCTTTTTTGCCCCATGCCCCGCCCGCGCCCCGTTGTTTTTGGATTGTATGCCTGGTCGCCCGACTACGGCTATAGCTACCTGCACCCCGCCAACCGCCGCTCCTTCGAGTGGGTGCACCCGGTGGGCAAAGTATTTGAGAAAGTGAGCGACCTCGACGACGACAGCGAGTGGATAACGCTGCGCTACGACGAGCAGCAGTTTCTGGTGCGCGGCGAGCTGTTTAAGGAACTCTATAATAAGCCGCCTTTTGGCTTCGGCGATTTGGTCGAAGAAATAAACCCGCCCGCCGGCCGCCCCGCGCACTGCGGGCTGGTGTCTGATATTTTCTGGAGCGAGAGCCTGGATAGGGCGACGTATCAGCTGGTGGAGCGCAAGCGCAAAGTGGCGCAGGTATTCGAGGCCGAAGAATTGCGTAAGGTGGAGCTGTAACTCAGTGTACCGTAAGCTTTAGCTTGCGAGCAGCCACGTCTGCAAACGCCTGACAACGTCCGCCTGCGCCGCTGCTCGCTGCGCTCGTTCGCAAGCTAAAGCTTACGGTACACTGCGTTACAGCCCGACCACGATGGCCAGCACCACGGCCGCCGCGCCCAGCGCCAGCAGCAGCCCGTAGAGCCGGCCCGCGAAGCGCAGCCACTGGTCGAAGCGCACGCCGCAGGCGGCGAGCGTGGCCATGAGCGCGCCGTTGGTGGGCGTGAGCAGGTCGCCGAGGCCGGCCGCGTACTGGTAGGCCAGCACCGTAACCTGGCGCGAGAGGCCGATGAGGTCGGAGAGCGGCACCAGCAGCGGCATGGTGAGCACGGCTTGGCCGCTCACGCTGGGCACCGGCAGGTGCAGGGCCGTGTGCACGGCCATCATGCCCAGGGCGGCCAGTGCCACGGGCAGGTGGGCCAGCGGCGCGGCCAGCCCCCGCACGATGGTATCGACTACGTGGCCCTGGCCCAGCACCACGAATATGGCCTGCGCAAAGCCCACCAGCATCCCCGAAAAAGCCATGTCGCGGAAGCCCGCCACGAAGCCCTCGGCCGTGCCCGTGAGGCCGCGCCCGCCCAGCAGCCCGGCCCCCACGCCCAGCCCAAAAAACAGCGCACCCATCTGCTCAAAATCCCACTTGAGCGCCACCACGCCGTAGGCAAATACGCTGAACGTGACCAGCACCAGCAGCAGCACCAGCCCCGGCCGGCCCGCCTGGTCGGCGCCCTCGGCGTCGGCCACCGCGCGGTCAGGCGCCACTTGGTGGCGGCGGGCGTGGCGCAGCGTGCCGGCTATCCAGATGCCCAGTGCCCCGGCCAGAAATACCGTTCGAAAGGCCCAGCCCGAAAAGGCGGGTAATTGGGCTAGCTTCTGGGCAATAACTACTTGGAAGGGATTGATGGGGCTAAAAGCCGCCCCCACGATGGCCGCGCCCAGGCTCGCCGCCACCGCCGTGAGGCTGGGGTAGCCGAGGCGGCGCATCAGCACCAGCAGCACCGGCACGAGGGCGATGACCTCCTCGCCCATGTTTTCGAGCGCGCCCATGGTGGCAAAAAGCAGGGCTACCAGCGGAATCACGAGCACCTCGCGGCCCTGCGCGTGCCGCAGCAGCCCATCTACGCCGTAGCGCAGCGCGCCCGTTTGGTCGACCACCGTGAAGGCCCCGCCGGCCAGAAAAATGAGAAACACGACCGGGGCCGCAGCGGCCAGGCCTTTGGGCAAGGCCACGAGCAGCGCCAGCGGCCCCACCGGCGTGGCCGGCACCGGGTGGTAAGAGCCCGGCACGAGCAAATCGCGCTGGGTGGCGGGGTCAAAATGGCGAATAAATTCGCCGGCCGGTAGCACGTAGGTGAGGGCCGCAGCCAATAGTATAAAACCAGTAAGCAGCACCAGCGGGTGCGGAAAACGTAGCGAATTCATGGCCGCGAAGGTAAACAGGCGGGTTTTGGCGCTGGGTCGTAACTTCGGGTACAACCTATGAACTGCGCCACCTTCAAAGCCCTGCACCAGCGCCGCCAGGCCGAGCACCTGGCCCGCCACGGCCACGCCCTGGCCGAGCGCACCGAAGACAGCTTCCGGCTGAGCCTCTACGCGGTAGAGAATTTCTACGCCGAAGTCTGGCGCAGCGCGGGCGAGGAGGCCATCCTCTTCATCCACGTTTTCGAGCAGCCCAGCGGCCTCACGGATTATCTGGCGCTGGTGCGGCTGCCGAGTTTTTAGTTGGGGAATGAGTGGGCGTCCGTCATGCTGAGCGTAGCGAAGCATCTCTGCCGCTTCATCCAAACCGCTCAACGAAGCGATAGAGATGCTTCGCCGCGCTCAGCATGACGACCGTATTCCGGCCACTCATCCAAAACCCCCACTCATCTACCTCACTCCTTATCAAACCGGGCCAGGACCAGCGGGAAAATCACCAGCTCGCCAAACATCGCCCCCACGATGGAAACCGCCGTGAGCAGCCCAAACAGCTGCACCGTTTTGAGCGAGCCGAGCATCATAAACGCGTAGCCACCCAGCAGAATGGCCCCCGTGAGCACAATGGCCGGCCCCACGTGCCGGATGGTGGCCAGCCGCGCCGCTGCCGGCCCCAGCGCCCGCCGCTGCCGCTGGTAGTGGTGCATAAAATGCACCGTGTCATCGACGCTCAAACTCAGCACGATGGCCGCGATGCTAGCCGTGGCCGTGTCGAGCGCAATGCCCGCCCAGCCCATAAAGCCCAGCACCACCAGCACCGGAAACAGGTTGGGCAGCACCGTGAGCAAGGCCAGCCGCCAACTGCGCACCAGCGCCCACACCAGCCCCAGCACCACCACCAAAGACCAGCCCAGGCTGCTGGTTTGCGAGCGCGTGACATACTGCGTAATCGCCGCGTATAGGGGCTGGTAGCCCGCCGGCTCCACCGTGGCCACCGGCCCCAGCACGCGGCCGGCCACCCGCCGCACGGCCGCCATTTGGGCGCTCAATTGCCGGGCCGAGAGCATGGGGCCGGCCAGCGTGAGGCGGCCCACTCGGCCATCGGGGCTGGCAAACTGCGCCAGCAGCGCCGGGTACTCGGCGGCCAGGCGCTCGTGCGTGAGGCGCAGCGCGCCGCGGCTGCCCAGTGCCGCCTGCGTGCGGCGGCCCGGCCCCAGCCGCGCCTCCAGCCCCGCCCGGTAGAGCTGCGCAAAGCCAAAAACCCGCCCCACGCCCGGCCGCCGCCGCAGCGAGTCGGCCAGCGCCTCGGTGGCCTGCACTACCTCGGGGCTGTGCAGCGTGAGGCCGGTGCGCGGGCGCACCAGCAGCTCTAGCGGCATGTAGGCGCCCCAGGCGCGTTCGAGGGCTTGGTGGCTGCGCACCACGGGGCTGTTACTCGGAAAATAGCCCAGCGTGTAGGTATCGGCCCGCAGGCGCGGCAGGCCCGCCGCCAGCCCCAGCACCAGCGCGCCCACCAGCAGCGTGAGCGCCCGGCGGTGCCCCAAAACCCAGCCGTAGAGCCGCGCCAGTGCCGCGCTGGTGCGGGCGGTGATGGAGGAGTTAGAAGAATTAAAAATGAGAAAATTAAAAACTAAAAATGGGCGGGTGGCTCGTGGCTGGTCAGAAAAACGGCCGCTGCCAGCGGCTTCCCCAACCTCCTCATTTTTAATTTTTAATTCATAATTTTTAATTCTCCTAATTCCCGCCAGGGGCAGCAGCCACACGCCCAGCCCAAACGTGAGCACCAGGCACCACGCAATGCCCACGCCCGAAAACAGCCCGAACGTGCGCAAAATCGGCATCGGCGAGCTGAGCAGCGCCAGAAACCCCGCCACGTTGGTGAGCATGGTGGCCGCGCACGGAAACAGCATCTCGCTGAGCGCCGCGAGGGCCAGGTTTTTGGGCGAGGAAGTGGCCAGCGGCTCGCCGGGCGGCGCGGCCAACTGCTGCATCTCGTTGATAACGTGGAGCGCATCCATGAGCCCGAGCAGGATGATGACCACCGGCAGCAGCACCGTGAGCAGATTGAGGCGGTAGCCCAGCGCGCCGTACAGGCCCAGCGTGAGGTAGGTGGCCGTGCCCACGATGCCCAGCGCGTAGAGCACCAGCACGCCGCGCCGGTACAGCGCCCAGAGCAGCAAAAACATCAGCCCGAAGCCGATGCCCAGGAAGAAGCCGAAGTCGCGCTGCGACAGCTCGTTGAGGCCCGCGTATACCACGCCCACGCCGCCCAGCCAGGCTTGTTTATCCAAGGCAAAATGGCGGCCCACCGTGGCCCGCACCTGCGCCAGCACGGCCCCGCGCTGGTTGTCAAAATCGGGCAGGTTGCGCAGCGTAATCAGCAGGCGGGCGGTGCGGTAGTCGGGCGTGAATAGCTGGTCGCGCAGGGTGGGCTGCCGGGCCAGCGCGGCGCGTAGGGTGGCGCTGTCGAGGCCCGCGCCGAGCAGGGGCGCGGTGCCACCGAGGCCGCCTGCCGGGGTGCGTAGCACGGCCGGGCTCAGCACGGCTTGTACGCTGGGCAGGGCCGCGAGGGCCGTGCTGAGCGCCGCCAGCCGGCGCTGGTTGGCGGGTGCGAGCAGCGTGCGGGCCGAGTCCCGCACGGCCACTATTACCACCTCGTCGTTGCCAAAAAGCCGCTGAAACGCCCGGTAGCTTCGCAGCGCTGGGTCGCCTTCCAGAAACCAGATGCGCAGGCTATTATCAACCCGCACCGCCGCCCGCACGCCGGGCCACAGCGCCAGCAGCGCGCTCAGCAATGCGGCCAGAAACCAGTAGCGCACCCGGTGCAACCCCATGATAATAGTAGCCGCCGTGGGCATACGCAAAAGGCCGCCGCTACGAAAGCGTAGTAGCCGCTGCCGCCACGAAGTAACGGTGGCCACCGGCTCCGGACACTACCGGCCGCCGTTCCTTTAAAGTCAGATTATTGGTTGCCTAAAGCGCTTAGAATAAACAGGATGTCCTGCCGGGCGGGCAAAAGCTAACATCCGTATTCAGCAGAAATTAACCGGGCGGCCTGCCGTATTCGGCCGTTACTTCGGGCCATGAAACTTCGCAACCTGGGGGCGTATCTGCAAGAACGGTTTGCGCCCGTCAACATGGGGCTGTTTGTGGTGCTGTTTTTTACGGTGCGGGGCGTGGCGAGCGTGGCCTGCGCCGAGGGCCGCTGCCCGCCGCACCCCGACGGGCCGGCGCTGGCGGCGCTCGGGGCGCTGGCTACGGTATCGTTTTTCTTTCGCCTGCGGGTGTTTGATGAAGAAAAAGACTATGCGCTCGACGCCGTGCACCACCCGCAGCGCGTGCTGCAAACCGGCCGCGTGACCTTGCCGCAGCTGCGGGCGCTGGCCTGGGCCGGCGCGGCGCTGGAGCTGGGCTGGTCGGCCGTGCGGGGAATGGATACCGTGGCGCTGTGGGCGGTAGCATTGGGCTACAGCCTGCTCATGCGCGCCGAGTTTGGCGTGGGGCAGTGGCTCAGGGCGCGGTTGGTGCTGTACGCGCTGAGCCACATGCTTATTATGCCGCTGGTTGTCTGGTGGGTATTCTCAGCTTATACCCGAGGTATACCGTTCGATTTCAAGTACCTGCCGCTGCTATGGCTGCTGAGCTTGCTGGGCGGCTTCAGCTTCGAGCTGGCGCGCAAGCTGCACGCCCCGGCCGCCGAGCGGGCGGGTGTGGACTCGTATTCGCAGGCGTTGGGCTACGGGCGGGCGCTGGGCCTCACGGTGGCCGTGCTGCTGGCGGGCGGCGCGGTGCAGGCGCTGCTGCTGCGCACCCTGCACGCCCGGCCGGTGGCCTACGCGGTGCTGGCCGGGCTGCTGGCGGCGGGCCTGGCGCTGTACGCCGTGGCCGCCCGCCGGCCCCACGAAGGCCGCCTGCGGCAGGCCGAAAGAGTGGTTTCTTTAGTCATGCTCACTTCTTACCTGGCCGTGCTGGTCGAAGTCTATGGCCTTGGCAAATAATCAGTTGTTTGTGCCCGCTGCGCAGGCGGCGGCGCTGCCCGCCCGCGCCGCTGCGCGCCTCGGCGGCAAGGCCGCCGGCCTGCTGCGCCTGCGGGCGCTGGGCCTGCCGGTGCCCGAGTTTGCGGTGCTGCCGGTGGCCGTGTTTGAGCCGCTGCTGGCGGGCTTGCCCGTCACGCAGGAAGGCCTGGCCGAGCGGCGGGCGCGCCTGGCTGGCTGCGAGGTGCCGGCCGAAACGCGGGCGGCCCTAAAAGCCGTGCTGGCCGACTGGGATTTTCCGGCGCGGCCGGTGGCCGTGCGCTCGTCGGTGGCCGACGAGGACGGCGACGCCAACGCCTTCCCCGGCATGATGGACAGCGTACTGAGCGTCAGCGACTGGCCGGCGCTGTGGGTGGCCGTGGCGCGGGTGGCCGCCAGCGCCTACTCGGAGCGCGCGCTCACGTACCGGCGCCAGCGCGGGCTGCCGCTGGCCGCCCGCCCGGCCGTGGTGGTGCAGCGCCAGGTGGCGGCGCGGGCGGCGGGCGTGCTGTTCACCACCTTCCCCGAATACCCGCTCGAACTAGCCATTCACGCCGTGGCCGGGCTGGGCGAGGGCCTGGTGGGCGGGCAGCTGGTGCCGGAAGAGTATTATTTGCGGAAGACCGATGGACAGCTGGTGGCTTCTGAGGAGTTAAGAGTTGAGAGTGAAAAGTTAAGAGTTGAAAATGGGGAGTTGAATCAAGAAGTCATAACTCTTCACTCTCAACTCTTAACTCTTAACTCAAAACTGCTCGCCCCTACCGCGCTGGCCGACTTATACCGCTACGCCCAGCGCCTCGAAACGGCCCTAGGCGGCCCGCAGGACGTGGAATTTGCCCAGGACGAAACCGGCCAGATGTGGCTCGTGCAAACCCGCCCGCTGACCCAGCCCGTGCCCGAGGTACTGGTGTTCGACAACGCCAATATTCAGGAAAGCTACTGCGGCGTGACTACGCCGCTCACCTTCAGCTTCGCGCAGCGCGCCTACGCCACCGTGTACCGCCAAACCATGCGCACGCTGGGCCTGCCCGCCGCCACCGTGGCCGCGCACGAGGGCGTGATTACCAACCTGCTCGCCCTGCGCCAGGGGCGCATCTACTACAACCTCAATAACTGGTACCGGGGCTTGCAGCTGCTGCCGAATTTCAGCCAAAGTAAGGCCGATATGGAGCGCATGATGGGCGTGCTGGAGCCCGTGGACTTCGTGCGCGACCAGCACAAAACCCTGCCCCAAAAGCTGGCTTTGCTGCCCCGCCTGGCCCTGAACCTGGGCCGCCTGCTGGGCGAGTTTGCGCGGCTGCCGGGCCGGGTGCGCGGGTTTCAGGCGCGGTTTGAGGCCGAGTACCAGCGCTTTTACCAGCTGCCGCTGGCCGACCTCGGTGCCGACGGGCTGCTGCGCGAAATCGGGCACCTCGACCAGGCGCTGCTCACGCGCTGGACTACGCCCATCGTCAACGATTTTCGGGTGATGATGGCCCACGGCGCGGCCACCCGCCGCTTGGCCGCCTTGGGCATCGCCGACCCCGAGGAGTTTCTGAGCCGCTATTTGGCCGGTAGTCCGGCCGGGGCTAAAAACGGCCCTTCGGATGCTGCGGAGGCCGCGCCCCTAGCCAGCCTGCTGCCCGCCTTGGCTTTGCGCGATTTGGGCCAGGTGGCTCGCCAGAACTTTCCTGAACTGCTGCCACTGCTGGCCGCGCCTGGCCCCGACCTGCCGGCCCAGGTGGCGCGGCTGGCCCCGGCGTTTCAGCAGCAAGTGCGGCAATACGTGGCCCGCTACGGCGACCGCACCATGGGCGAGCTCAAGCTCGAAACCGAAACCATGCGCACCAGCGAGGCGCTGTTTTACCAGTATTTATTGCCCTACCTGGAGGCGCCCGCGCCGCGCCCGGCGGCGGCCTCGCTGCCCGCGCAGGCCACCGCCGAGCTGGCCGGGCGCCTGCGCGGGCGCGGCTGGTGGGCGGCCCGGCAGGTGCGCGCCAGCCTGGCGGCGCTGCGCCAGGCCGTGGCCCGCCGCGAGGCGCTGCGCCTCGAGCGCACCCGGCTTTTTGGCATGTACCGGGCGGCCTACCGGCAGCTGGGGCAGCGGCTGGCGGCAGCCGGCACGCTGGCCGCGCCGCTCGATGTATTCTGGCTTACCGAAGCCGAAATAGCGGCTGCCGTGCGCACGGGCGGCCCCGCGTGGGCGGCGCGGGTGGCCGCCCGCCAGGCCGAATTTGCGGCCTACCGGGCCGCGCCCGCGCCGCCCGGCCGGCAGGTCGAGCCGGGGCGGCCGGTGGCCGCCGCCGAGGCCGCCCCGCCCGCCGATGGCTGCCTGCGCGGCACCGGCTGCTACCCCGGCCAGGTGGCGGGCGAGGTCGTGGTCATCACCGACCCGGCGCAGGCCGCGGTGGGGGCCGTGCGCGGGCGCATCGTGGCGGCGCTACGCACCGACCCCGGCTGGGCGGCGCTGTTTCCGGGGTGCCGGGCGGTGCTCATCGAGCGGGGCTCGGCACTGTCGCATTCCGTTATCTTGCTGCGCGAATTGGGCATTCCCACCATCATCAATGTGCCGGGCCTCACGCAGCACCTGCGCAGCGGCCAGCACGTGCGCCTCGATGGCCGCGCTGGTACCGTGGAGGTGACAGCGGGATAATCTTTACGGCAACATATGCGTATATGCTCACTCTATCGTTTTCTGAGCCAGTGCGCCGGCCAGCGGGTAGCGGAGTGCACGCCGCGGCACTTGGCCGGGGCCGGGCAGGCGGCGGCGCTAGGCGCCTCTTGCGCGCCCAAAAGCCGCCCATCGGCCGGCTTTACCTAAGAGCGGGTTTGGAGATTTAAAGAATCGCCCTGCTTCGGCAAGCTCAGCAGGACGATTTAAAAGTGTTTTTAGCAAAATCCAAACGAGCTCTACCTTATACTCAACTACGAATAGCTAATTATACTACCTGGGCTGGCCTGGCTTTTCTGCTGGCGAGCGGCCCTGGCTACTGCGCTTCTCTTCGCCCTTCTCGCCTTTGAAAACCCGACTCTATGCCTTCTTTTCTCGACCGCTTGCCTTACCAGGGCGAGCTGCCGGCCAGCTTCGACACGGTGGGTCGGCAGCTGTATGCCGGCCTGGGCTACGCGCCCGATGATGAGCACGCCGCCCGGCTCTGCGAGCAGCTGGCGGCTACCCACGACATTATTTTCTACACCGACCACTGGAATCTGCGCCTCGCGGGCCTGTTTCCGAAGGAGGGCGGCGAGGTCGCGTACTTCGGCTTTTGGGAAACGGCCGGGCTGCTGCCGCCTAACCAGCTGGCCTTCGACCAGCTGCGGCAGGACGCCGCCGCGCGCGGGTTTCAGCAGGTGCGGGGGCCGCTGCATTTTAGCACCTACTTCCGCTACCGGCTGCGGCTGGGGCCGGTGCCGTCGTGGAAGCAGTTTAGCCGCGAGCCCGTAAACCCGCCCTACTACCCCAGCCTACTCGAGCAGCTGGGCTTTCGGCCGGTGCTGGGCTTCGAGAGCCACTGCCTGCGCGCCAGCAGCGTGCCGCAGGTGTACGAGCAGCGGCGGGCCGTGCAGGAGCAGTTGCTGCAATCGCCCTTCGAGTTTATTCCGCTCGGGCCCGGCACCTGGGCGGCGCTCGAAGACGAGATTTTTGAGCTGGTGCACCAGGTGTTCGGCCAAAACCCCGCCTACCGGGCCGTGGGCAAAGCGCAGTTTCGCCTGCTCTACAACGAGCAGTACGCCGAGGGGCTGTGCCCGCACACGTCGGTGCTGTTTCGGCACCGCGCAAGTGGGCAGCTGGCGGCCCTCAGCCTGTGCCAGCCCAACTACCACCCGCTGGGCCGCACCGTGAGCGCGCACCCGGTTTTCACCCGCCACTATCCCTTGCTGACGCACCGCACGCTGCTGGCCAAAACCGTGGGCGTGCACCCCGATTTTCGGGGCCAGGGCCTGCAAGCCCTGCTGGCCGCCTACGCCATGCAGGAGTTTCAGGAATACTACGACGACGTGATTTTCTGTCTTATGCGGGACGATAATCTGTCGCTCCGCTTCCTGAAAGACCTGCCTACCGAGGTGGCGTACTACGCGCTTTTTGAACGCGATGTAGCGTAAGTTTTAGCTTGCGAGCGAGCGTAGCAAGCAATGGCGCAAGCGGACGTCTGCAATCGTAGCTGCTCGCTCGCAAGCTAAAGCTTACGCTACACCTGAGGCAGCCGCGAAAAAGCTTTCTACCACCCGCGGCAAAAAGGCATACGGGCTCAGCGCGTGCGGCATCAAATACAGGCCCAGGCGGTGCAGGCCAAACTCCAGGGTGGCCAGCCGGGTGCCTTCGGCAAAGGCCGCCGCGTCGGCAAAGCGGCCGGTGCGGGCGTGCAGCTGCTGGCGGTAGTAGTCGAAGTAGCCGGCGCGCAGGTGGTAGCGGTCGGGGCCGAGCACGAAGGCCAGCAGCTCCACCACATCGTACTGCGGCAGGTGGTAGGTGGCCAGTTCCCAGTCGTAGGCCACGAGCTGCGGCTGGCCGTCGGGGCCGGGCCGGAAGCAGGTGTTGCGCGGGTTTAGGTCGTTGTGAATAAGAGCTTTGGGCATGGCTTTCAGCGTGGCCCAGCTACCCGGAATAGCCCGAATAGCCTGCGCCAAAAACCGCTGCCGCGCCGCCGGGTACAAGTCCGGAAAGTGCCGCCCGGCGTGGTCGAGCAGCGCCTCCCAGAGCGGGGCCAGCTGCGGCCAGGTAGCGGGCGCGGCCTCGGGCGGCGCGCTGCCTTCGGGCACCAGGTGGCAGGCGTGCCAGGCGGCCAGCTGGCGCAGGGCGGCGCGCAGGTGGGCGTCGGTCCAGAGGGCGGGCGCGAGCACCGAGTTGAGCAGTTCGCGGCCGCTGAGGTCTTCGAGCAGCACCAGGTACGCATCGGTGGCCGCGGCGGCGTGGGTGCCCCACACGCGGGGCAGCAGCGCGGCCTCGGCGCAGGCGGGCGCGGCGTACACGGCCAGCTCGCGGCGGTGCGTGTCGCCAAAGCCAGTGAGGTACTCGAAGGCCGGGTACACCTCGGCCACGGCCCCGCCGCAGGCCTGGGCCAGCCCGGTCAGCATCTGGCAGATGGCGCGGGCGTGAGCCTTGGCTTTCAATACCATACGCTGAATATGCCAGTCGTGGCCGGCCTCGCGCAGCTCCACCTCCAGCCCAAAAAGGCCGATGGGCTGCGCCGTGCGCCCCGCCGTGAGGGTGGATAAAATGCTGGTCGAGCTATCGAGCGACCATGGCCGCACGGCGCGCACTTCGGCCGCCTCGGCGGGCGCGTGCTGGCGCAGCAGGGTTTGCAGAAAATCGGGGTTCATGGCAGGAAGGAGAGGAGTGAGTAGGAGAAGGATGCGTTGACCACGGCCGTCATGCTGAGCGCAGCGCAGCAGCTCGCTCGCATCGTTGCTTGCGTTAAATATTACGGCACTACGCGAGCTGCTGCGTTGCGCGCTGCATGATGGCCGCACCGAAAGCCGTCTGAGGTAGTTTCTTCGCAGCCAGCGTATTCCAGCGCCCGCACCCCGCCAAAGTAGAAGCAGCCATCGGCCGCGCCCAGCTCTTCCGACGCGGCGGCCAGCAGCGGCACGGCCGCCGTGCGGCGCGGGGCCTGGGCTTGCAGCAGGTTCCAGAATACCGCCCGCAGCGGCTGCGGGCGCTGGCTTAGCGCCCGGCTCACGCGCCCGAATTCGGCGGGGCTCACGTACTCGAAAATGTTGGAGAGGCTGGCTTTGGTCACGCTTTGGCCGGCTTCGGAAAGCAGAAACTCGGTGGCCTCGCCCGTGGCCAGCCGCAGCCGGCCCAGGCGGGTGCGCAGCCGGGTGTGGTGGGCCGCCTGGTAGCAGGGCGGCAAAATGGCCTCGGGCAGGTTTTCGGGCCCAAAAAACAGGAAGCGAAAAAAGAAGTTATCCCGCGCCAGCTGCTGCCCCAACTGCCGCCGCAGCCGCCCAAAAAACGTGGCGCCGCCCGCCTCGGCCGCGTAGCTATACAGGCGCGGGTCGCGCCCTTTGCTCAGATTGGCCGCGTCGAAGTAGTCGATAAAGCGGGCCCGAAAACCGGGCTGGTTCAGCTCCGCTTCAAAATAAGCCGCTTGCGCCGCTACCGTCTCAAACGTGAGCAGGTGGCGCAGCTGGGCCTGGTACCCAGCCGGTAGCGTGGGCAAAAAGCCGGTAACGTAGCCTTCGAGCTGCCCGGCCAGCAGCAGGCCACTGGGGTGCCGGGCCAGGTAAGTGGCCCAGCAGTCGTAGGCCGCGGCGGGCAGTGTGGCGCGGAGCGCGGCGGTGGCGGCGGCCACGGCGGCCGGGCCATCCAGCCCTAGCAGCCCGCGCAGCACGGCCGGCGGGTGGTGGCCAATGACGTGCATTTTGAGGCCCAGCAGCTGGTTTTGCACCGGGTTCAGGTCGATGGCCGTGACCTGGCGCGGGCCGGCGAGCAGCGCGTTCAGCGCATTGCAGCCCGCCGAGGTGATGATGAGCGCGTGGTCGCCGGGCCCGAGGCCGAGCGCCCGGTACAGCGTGCGGTGGTCTTCCCACACCAGCCCGTAGCGCAGGCGGTCGAGCGGAATTTGGGCAAATTCGGAGTGCATGGCGGGAAGGAGGAAAAGGTTGTTTTATGGAAGGCTTTGAAGGTTGCTGATAACGATTGGCCTTGCGAGCGCAGCGCAGCAATCGCACCCAAACGGCGGCTGAACAGGTGCGATTGCTGCGCTGCGCTCGCAAGGACAGCCACACACACACGTACCTGCTTAGCAAATCAAATCGTAGCGGAGCTTGGAGAAATGCCGGCCATCAAGCGGCAATTGGTCGCGCTGCTGCACGCGGCCCAGCAGCCCCGGCCCAAAGGCCGCTTCGGTGGCCGCCCGCAGGCCCTCGGCGGTCGTCATCCCCACAAAAAACACGTCGAACGCCGCGCCATCGGCGCGGGGCAGGGCCGCTACCTGGGCTACGCCGGGCAGGTGGCGCAGGTGGTGCTCAAGCTGGTAGTGCCCCACGCCGCGCACCGGCTGCGCCGCCCCGCGCCGGCCCGTGAGCCAGAGCTGCCCCGCCGCGTCGAAGTAGCCGAAGTCGCCGGTGGCGAGCCAGGTTTCGGGGCCATTTGGGGCAGCTACGTGCGGGCCGCGCACCAGTATCTCGCCGGCCTGGTAAGAGGGCAATTCGTCTTCAAGCGCAGCAAAAAACGCCGGCCCGCGCGCGGCCTGCGGGCGACCTTCTGCCGCAACTAGCTCCGGCCGCGCCGCTGGCTGCCACACGGGCCGCGGCTGGCGCAGGCTGATTTTCAGCCCCGCGTGCGGCTGGCCTACGCAGTAGCCGAGGCGTGGGTCGGGCGCTGGCCCGGCCACCGTGCGCACGGCAATCGGCTCGGCCTCCGAAGCGCCATAAATAACGTGGCAAGTGGCCCGCGGAAAACACCGCTGCACCGCCGCCAGCAGGCTTTCCGGCACTGGCGAGCCACCGATACCCAGCGCCCGCACCGCCGGAAAAACCGCCGGGTGCAGCTGCAAATGCGCTACCAGCCGGGCGAAATAAAACACGTTGCCGGTCAGCGTTTCGACCCGCTCGGCGGCCAGCTGCGCTGCGATGCGGGCGGGGTCGAGCTGCGCCAGGCGGCCCAGCGGCAAATCGGGCACGATGCTGAGCGCGCCCACCGCCAGGTTGTGCAGGATGACGTTGGGAAAGAGCGGAAAATCGCGCTGCCCCGCCCACGGCGGAAACTGCCGCCGCAGCGCCTCGTGCTGCGCCTGCAATACGCGGTGGCTGCGCCGCACCGCCGCCGGCCGCCCCGACGCCGAGCCCGAGCTGTGCGAAATCAAGGCGGGCTGCTCCAGGCTCACGGGCCGAAGCGTGGGCGTCGCCAGCGCCGGTGGGCGGGTAGTTGGGGTCGCTTCATAGTCAGCGGCGGCGGCGGCGGCCACGCAGCGGCAGCCCAGCAGCCGGCCCAGCCAGCCCAGCCGGCGCCGGGTGCCGGGCGCCACCACCGCCAGCCGAATGCCTTCGGCTTTCAGCAAGCGATAAATAACGCTGGCCGACGCGCCGGCCGGGGGCAGCACCGGCACCGCGCCCAGCCCCAGCACGGCCAGCAGCGCCGCCACCAGCTCGGGGCTGCCGGGGTGGGCCAGCAGCACGGGCGCGCCCACGGGCACCGGGCCGCTAGATTCCAGGGCCTGCTGCCAAGCCTGCACCCGCGCCAGCAGCGCCGCCCCGCTCACGCTGGCCGGGGCCGCGCCGGGCCGGGCGGCGGGCCAGCGCAGCACCTCCCGCGCCGGCTGGCGGCGCAGCTCGGCAAACAGGCGCTCGGCAAAGTTGGGGTGCATGAGTAGGGGAGCGGCCGGGCCGCCTAAGGGTTGCGTGAAGGATGCCCAAAGGTGTAGCGAGTGCCCAGCGCGCCGCCAGCGCTTTTTTGCGAAAAGCGGACTTTAGAACCAGCCGGTGGCTGGTAGATAGCAGCGGCTGGCGGCCGGTAAATGCAGCGGTTATAACTCGATTAATAAACTGAAATATAATTACTTAATTGGTTTGGCGCTGGCTGCTATTTCGGGAGGTGAATTGCAGTAGTAATCAGACTTTTGACAGTAATTGCCAGCCCGTGAAATGGGCTACGCGCCAGGTACCGCGTAGCGGCACCTGGCGCGTAGCCCCCCAAAAGGTGCCAACGGCAAGTGCCGCGTAGCGGTGCCAGTAAGCGTTGATTAGACGTTTCTGGCACCGCTACGCGGCACGTTCTATGTAAGCCTGATTGAAGCGCTCTAAACCAAGCACCGCTACGCGGCGCCTAGTGCAAGTAGTTACTCCTAAGCACTAAGCCCAATCTCTGAGTACCAAGCACCAAGCACTACCCCTTGCCTTGCAGCGCCTCCAGCGCGCGGCGGGTTTCGACCAGCTTGGTTACTTCGCTCACGAAGACGTTAATGCCGGCGGGCTGGCCCTTCTCTTCAAAGCGCTGGTAGAAGAAGGTGAAGTACGCATCGCGCAGCTCGCCGCTGCCGTCGCCTTTGTCGAGCCGGATGAGGCGCTCGTGGCCCTGGTGGCTCTCGCCGGTTTGGTACACGCGGTCGAGGATGTCGATAACGCCCTGGCCCTTGATTTCGGGAAACACTTCTTCGGCCGTGCGGCCCACTATCTCGATGTGGCGGGCCAGGTCCACGAGGCCTTCGTTGGCAAACTCGAAGCGGTGCTCGGGGCCGCGCATGATGCCGATGCAGGCGGGCGCCTTCAGCAGCAGGCTGTACAGGGTTTGGCGCTGCTGCTGGGCCTGCTGGTAGTTGGCGTAGGCTTGCTCCGATAGGGCGGCCTGCTGCTCGTTGGTTTCGAGCAGCTCCTGCACCAGCAGCTTCTGGTCGTGGATGTCGGTGGCCCCGCCCACCCACATCGTGATGGTGCCCTCGTCGGCGCGGCGCGGGGCGGCGCGGGCCAGTATCCAGCGGTACTCGCCGTCGGCGCGGCGCAGGCGGTACTCGGCCTGAAACAGCTCGCCCGTGCGCAGGCGCTCGTGCCAGAGGTCGGCCACCCGCGCCCGGTCGGCGGGGTGCAGGCTGGCCGTCCAGCTTTCGCCCAACTCCTCGGCCAAGGTGTGGCCCGTAAAGGCCAGCCAGCGCGGGTTGAAGTAGTCGGCCTGGCCCTCGGGCGTGGTCGTCCAGATGAGCACTGGCAGGTTTTCGAGGATAAATAGCGTGCGGGCCTGCTCGTCGGCCAGCTTCTGCTGGGCCTCGGCGGCGGCCTTGGCGGCACGCAGCTGCTCGGTCACGTTTTGGGTGCGCTGCAAGATGTATTGCAGCTGGCCATCGGCCCCGAGCACGGGGTAGTGCGTGGCCTGCCAGTAAAACTCCTCAAAGCCGCCGCCCTGCTCGGCGGGCCGCTCCAGGTCGTAGCGAATGAGCGGCATGGTGTGCGGCTCCAGGTGCTGGCGCACGTGCTCGTGCGACGCCTCCATGATATCGCCCTGGTTTTGGTCGACCGACGGAAAGGCCTCGAACAGCGGCCGGCCCACCACCTCTTCCCGCGCCTTGAGCGACACCGCTACGTGCTCGTCGGTATTGTCGAGGATAGTAGCGTCGGGCGCCATCAGCAGCAAAGCTGACGGTATGGAGCGGAATACGTGTTGATAATCAACGGGCAGGGCAGAGGCAGGCATAACGGAGCAGGTTATCTAAAAGCGAAAGTACATCAGCACACCCGCACAAACGGAAAGTGCCCGGCCGCGTTGCGGCCCGCCGGCCGAGGGCCCGCGCCCGACGGTTCGGCGCCAGCTTTTGCCGGTTGGGTAGCTTTTAATTGAAGGCGGGCACCCCGGCCGGGCACCTTTGGGGCATCCAAACACCGCCAATGCCCGGCCCCATGCATACGCCGCTCCTGCCCCTGCTGCTCGCCTTCGGTACCCTCGGTACCGCCGCCGCCCAACCTGCCACCGCTGCCGTAGTGGCCCCCGCCGCCACCGGCCCCACCCACCTGCGCGGCACCGTGCTCGACGGGGCCGGCCGGCCGCTACCCGGTGTGAACGTATTCCTGAAAACGACTTTCGACGGCGCTACCACCGACTCGCTCGGGCGCTTTGCCTTCACCACCACGGCCAGCGGCACGCTGCCCTTGGTGTGCACGCTCATCGGCTACGAAATGCAGGAAATGCCCCTGGCCCTGTCGGGCGGTAATTTGGACTTGCCGGCGCGCCGCCTGCGCGAAAGCCGTGCCTCGCTGGGCACGGTCAGCATCGTGGCTGGCGCGTTTGAGGCCAGCGACGAAAAGCGCGCCGCCGCCCTCAAGCCGCTCGACATCCTGACGACGGCTGGTGCGATGGCCGACATCGCCAGCGCCCTCAACACGCTGCCCGGCACCACGCGGGTGGGGGAGGAGGGCAAGCTATTCGTGCGCGGCGGCGCGGCCAGCGAGACGCGCTACTACCTCGATGGCCTGCCCGTGCAAAGCTTTTATGGCGGGGCCACGGCCGGGGTGCCGGCGCGGGGCCGCTTTTCGCCCACCTTATTTAAGGGCACGATGTTCAGCACGGGCGGGTACTCGGCCGAATACGGCCAGGCCCTGAGCGCCGTGGTGGGGCTGAATTCGCTCGACCTCGACCCCGAAACGCAAACCGGCATTTCGCTGCTGAGCGTGGGCGGCAGCCTCGCGCGCACCAAGCGCTGGGACCGCACCTCGGCCAGCATCAGTGCCGACTACACCAACCTGGCGCCCTATTTTGGCCTCACCGCGCCCGCGCAGCGCTGGGAGCTGGCGCCCCGGCACCTGGGCGGCTCGCTGCGGCTGGCGCACCGCACCAGCCCGGCCGGGATGCTGAAACTGTACGCCACCTACGGCAGCCAAACGGTGGCCAGCCGCCAACCCGACCCCGAGGCCGCCTACGCCGCCAGTGGTCGCCTCACGGGGTTGCAGAATGAAAACTATTACCTCAACACCACCTATCGCACCGCCCTGGTGCGCGGCTGGAGCCTAAATGCCGGCCTGGCGCTGGGCCGCGAGCGCAATGCCGTGCAGCCCGAGCCCCAGCAGCTAACCGAGCGGGAGCGCACCGCCACGGCCCGCTTGGTGCTCACCAACGACTCGGCCGCCACCTGGTTCAACCTCAAAGTAGGCGCCGAGGCCACCGCCCAGCGCTACGACCTCAGCTACCGCGCTACTGCGGATGCGCCCGTGTACACGCCCGGCTTTGCGGAGCGGCGCACGGCCGTTTTTGCCGAGAGCGATATTAGTTTAAGCGCCCACCTCACGGCCCGCGCCGGGCTGCGGGGCGAGTATTCGGCGCTCCTGAACCAAGCCAATCTGGCCCCGCGCCTGGCCCTGGCCTGGCAGCTCGGCGGCGGGCAGCAAGTGTCGGCCGCCGGCGGGGTGTTCTACCAAAACCCCACCAACGACCTGCTGCGCGTGCAGCCCGCGCTGGGCTTCGAGCGGGCCACGCACTACATCCTCAGCTACCAGTACCAAACCAGCGCCCGCACGCTGCGCGCCGAGCTGTACCGTAAGGACTACCGCGCCCTGGTGCGCTTCGACCGCTACAATACGCTGAACCCGGCCGCCTACGCCAACACCGGCGACGGCTACGCGCAGGGGGCCGACGTGTTTTTTCGCGACCGCTACCAGACCTTCAAAAAGGTTGACTTTTGGGTGAGCTACGGCCTGCTCGACACGCGCCGGCAGTACCGCGCCGACCTCGCGGCGGCCGCGCCCACGTTTGCGGCGGCCCACAATGTGAGCGTGGTGGGCAAGTATTGGTTTGCCAAGCTGCACCTGCAAGCCAGCGGCACCTATGCCTACGGCAGCCCCCGCGCCTACTACAACCCCAACCAGCCCGGCTACAACCAGGCCCGCACGGCCAGCTACCAAAGCCTCGACCTGAGCCTGAGCTACCTCACGCACCTGGCCGGGCACTACACCATCGTGCACCTGGCCATGAGCAACGTGCTCGGCCGCGACAACACCTACGGCCAGCGCTACGCCGCCCTGCCCGATGCCGCCGGCCACTACGCCAGCGTGCCCGTGCGCTCGCTCGTGCCCCAGATGGCCGTGGCCGCGCTGCTCATTTCTATCAACAAGAAAACGCCCGGCGACACCTCCGTAGCGCCTGATTAGGGATAGTGCGCTGTACTGGCCTGTACTGGCGCGAGTTTAGCGCAGCGTAACTCGTGCCGGCCATGACGTGGAGGCTGCGCCTCCGTTGCCGCAACGCGGCAAGCGGACGGCTAGTTAAGCCAGAAAAATAACCTGGGTAAGTGGTTTTATAAGCTTTTGCCGCTGGGGCTGCTACGTTAATTTCTGGCCCACCGGCCGCTGGCTTGCCGCTGCGCAGCAGTGGAGGCGCAGCCTCCACGTTATGGCCGGCACGAGTTACGCTGCGCTAAACTCGCGCCAGTACAGGCCGCGGCGGGGCTGCCCAAAGGCTACTTGCGGGCCGGGTTTTTGGCTACGCGCTGGCTGTCGCCCACGGTCCAGTAGGCCAGCATGCCCCAAAAATTCATGGCCGAAACCAGCCACCGCCGCTTGGTATAGCGCCCGCTAAAGTCGCCGGTGTGAATGCGGTAGAGGGTAAACAGCCAGCCCAAAACCGACAGGATGGCGACGAGTAGCAGCAGCATTTCCATAGCGCGGTAGCTTTTGATTAGGTATGGCAACACCCGTGTGCCCCAGGCTCCTAAGCTACGGCGAATATAACCGGCTGTTGCGCCAAGCCAACTGAGCTGGCCGCCGCCTGAAACCCACCTGCTTGGCGCGTTTGGTAAGCACTCCCCGCCAGAGCCCGCCCGCAGGTCCCACGCATTTTCTGACGCTTCATCCGCTCCAAACGACGCTTCGGTAACCGCCATTTTCGGCGCCCTGCCCGGCCCGCCACCTTTGACTCAACAAACAGCCAGCTTCCTAACCCCCTCACCTTATCACCCCAAAAAGCCATGAAAAAGTCCTTCTTCACCCTCGCCCTCGCCGCCCTCAGCCTCGCCGCCGCCGCCCAAACCACGCCCGCCGCCAGCGTGCCCAAAACTGCTGCCGCCGCGCCCGCCGGCTACGCCGACTTGCTCGGGGCCACCATCAAAGAAGTGATGAGCACCGGCGATGCGGCCGAGCTCAAAGCCTTGGCTGCCAAAATGGAGCGCGCTGCCACCGTGGCCCCGGCCGACTGGCTGCCCCGCTACTACCAGGCCTACGCGCTGCTCATCAATGTCTTCCAAAGCAAGGAAGACGGCGACGCCAAAGACGCCACCCTCGACCAGGCCGAAGCTGCCCTGGCCAAAGCCCGCCAGCTCAAGGGCGACGAGTCGGAGCTGCTAACGCTGCAAGCCTACATCTACCAGGCGCGGCTCGGGGTGTCGCCCATGCTGCGCAGCATGAAATACTCGCGCCTGGTGACCGAAACCGTGGCCCAGGCCAAGGCCCTGAATCCCGCCAATCCGCGGCCCTACCTGGTGGGCGCCAACAACGTGTACTACACGCCCAGCGTGTTTGGCGGCGGGGCCGAGGCGGCCAAGCCGTTGTATGAGGAAGCCAAAGCCAAATTCGCGGCTTTCAAGCCCGCCAGCGCGTTGGTGCCCAGCTGGGGCGAGCGCCAGCTGCTGGGCCGCCTCAAGCAGTACGAGGTGGCTACGGCCACCAAGTAGCCCGCTACACCCGCCAGCTGGGCGCCAAGTCGGAAGCGGCCATGGCAAACCAAAAACCACGCACTAGCGGCTACTTTTATGGCTTTCTCGCTTTCATCACGTGTTGTGTCTGTGCCTGCTTCTTCCGCGTCGCCGGTGCCCGTAGCGGCCCCTTCTGCCCCCAAGCCCGCCCCGCTGGGCGCGCACCGTATGCAGGTGCGGGCACTGTGGCGGCAAGTGGCGGGGCTGGTCATCGTGTGCCCGCTAATCGCGCTGTTTTATTCGCCGCCGCCCTGGCAAGACCCCAAGGGCTACGCTATTTCGCTGGCGTATTCCTACTGCTACTTCATCGGCTTGTGGCTGGCCAATGGCTACACCGCCAGCCTGCTCAACTTCCGGGTGGGCTGGGACAAGCACCCCCTGCGGCGGCTGGTGCTGACGGTGGGCATTTCGTTTCTGGCCTCGCTGGTGGTGATAGTGGGCGTGAGCGAGGGCTTCGCGGTGCTGCTCTGGCACCGGCCGCTGGGCTCCACGCTTCGGCACAACTTCGTGGCGCAGGCGGCCTTTCCGCTGCTGTTCACGGTCGTTATCTCCTTGTTTTTGCACTCGCGCTCGTTTCTGCTCGCCTGGCGCGAAGCCACGGTGCGCGCCGAGCGCCTCGAAAAAGAATCGGCCGTGGCCCGCCTCGACTCGCTGCGCCGGCAGGTAGACCCGCACTTTTTGTTCAATTCGCTGAACGCCCTCACCAGCCTCGTGGAGGAGCACGACCCGGCGCGGGCGGTGCGCTTCATCCGGCAGCTCAGCCAGGTATACCGCTACGTGCTCGACAGCCAAAGCCAGGAGCTGGTGCCCCTGGCCGACGAATTGCAGTTTACCGAGTCGTACATCTTCCTCCAAAAAACCCGCCTCGACGAGGCCCTGCAGGTAGACTTGGCGCTGCCGCCCGCCGCCCAACTCACCAGCTTCTACCTGCCGCCGCTGGCCTTGCAGCTGCTGCTCGAAAACGCCCTCAAGCACAACACCGCCTACCAGGCCGACCCCCTGCGCCTGCACGTGGTGGTCGATGCCGAGGCCCGCACCCTCACGGTGCGCAACACCCTGCGCCCGCGCCGCCTGGCCGCCGAGGAAACCTCGGGCCGGGGCCTGGCCAACCTGCGCGCCCGCTACGGTTTTTTGACTAATCGGGCGCTGGAAGCCGGGCCGGTAGGACAGGAATTCGTCGTAACGTTGCCGCTGCTCGAATTGTAGGGTAAGCTTTAGCTTGCCATGCGCAAGGTTTACATTTTTCCGGGTTGCGGATGCTAGCAAGCTGAAGCTTACCCTACATGCCTCCCCATGCTCACCGCTCTTTTAGTTGAAGACGAGCCGCTCGCGGCCCGCCGCCTCACCCAGCTGCTGCAAAAACAGCCCGACCCCATCACGATTCTCGGCGCGGCCGAGTCGGTGGCGCAGGCCGTGGCGCTGCTGCAAGCCGGCCCCGCGCCCGACGTGCTGTTTCTGGATGTTCACCTGGCCGATGGGCTGAGCTTTGAGCTGTTTGAGCAGGTGGAAATCCGCTGCCCGGTTATTTTTACCACCGCCTACGACCAGTATGCGCTGCGTGCTTTCAAGGTCAACAGCGTCGATTATTTGCTCAAGCCCATCGATGAGGAAGAGCTGCGCCTGGCCATCGGTAAGCTACGCCAACGAATAGGTAACCAAACGGATACGCCCGAAGTTGGTATAAAAAGTGCCGTTTCCGGTACAAAAGTTCCCGAGCCGGCCCCGGCGCTCGATGCGGCCACGCTGGCCGCGCTGGTGCAGCAATTGCGCCAGCCCGCGCCCCAGGCCAGCTACAAGGCGCAGTTTGTGGTGCGCGTAGGCGAGCACCTCAAAGTAGTGCCCGTGGAGCAGGTGGCGTACTTTTTCAGTCTCGAAAAAGCCACGCTGCTGCAAAGCACCGACGGCCGCAAGTACGTGGTTGACTACACCATGGAGCAGCTGGAAACGCTGCTCGACCCGCAGCAATTTTTCCGCCTCAATCGGGCCTACCTGGCCCGCCAGGCCGCCATCCACGACATCATTCACTATACCAATTCGCGCCTGCAAACCATCCTTAAGCCCGCCCCGCCCGAGAGCGAAGGCCCCGTGCTGGTGAGCCGCGAAAAAGTAAGCGTGTTCAAGAGCTGGCTCGATAGGTAGTAACGCAAAACTGAGTTTCGCGCTACTGCCCAAATACCTTAGCCAAAAAGGCGGCCGTGTAGTCCAGGGTCGGCTGAAACCAGGGGTTGAACAGCGGAAACGTGTGGGGCGTGTCGGGCAGCGTGTGCACCTCGTAGTAGATGCCGAAGGCGGCGAGCTGGCGCGTCATGTCGTCGCGGCCGGCGTGCATGCGCGCTACCGCGCTGTTGATAAACAGCGTGGGCGGCGTGCCGGCCGACACGTGATTGAGGGCGGCGGGCTGCTGCCAGAGGTCGGGCTTTTCGGCCTTGGGGGCGCCCAGCCAGAGCGTGGCCGCCGAGGGGCCTTTGCTATCATCGCCCTCGCCCGACTCGGGGTGAATAAAGGCGAGCGTGCCATCGACATCCACGATGGCCTGCACGCGGCTGCTGTGCGTGGGGTAGCAGGCGCGGTCTTCAAATTGGGCGTCGCCGCCGGTGGTGCCCACCAGCGCGGCCAGCTGCCCGCCCGCCGAAAACCCCCACACCGCCACGCGGGCCGTGTCGATGTTGTAGGTTTTGGCACTGGCGCGCAGCCAGCGCAGGGCCGCTTTCAGGTCGTGCACGGCGGCCGGATAGCGGGCCTCGGTCGAGAGGCGGTATTCGGGCAGCACGCACACGTAGCCACGGGCCGCGAGCTGCTGGGCCAGCGGCAAATGCTGGCTGCGGTGGCCCGAGCGCCAGCCGCCGCCGTGCACCAGCAGCACGGCCGGGTAGCCGCCCCGGCGCTTGCGGGCGGGCTGGCACACCTCGGCGCGCAGCGTGCGCGGGCCCAGGGTGCAGTAGGCCACGTCGCGGTGCTGCCGGATAGTTTTGGGCGCGGCCGGCCGCGCGATACTGATGCTGGGGTACTGCTTTTTGGCCTTCGCCAAAGCGCTATATACCGTAAACGACGTGTCGGGCGGGGCGAGCAGCGGCGGCACCGGCAGGGCCGGAATGGCACCTGGGCGCGGCGGTAGTTGGGCCAGGGCTGGCGTGGCCAGGGCCAGGCTCAGTACCAAGCTGCCCACGAATTGCAAAAACGTACGCATAAAAAAGGCCGCGCCCTGAACCAGCCCGGCCTCAAAAATAGGGTGTTTCGGCCTGCCGCACGCAGCGCGCTTTGGCCCGGGAGCAGGGTAGGGGCTTGCGCCGGCCATTTTGGGCGGCGGGCCGCACCACGTAGTAGTGCTTGCTACCTGGGCGCGGGGGGCGCTGGTAGCGGCCCCGCGCCCAAAACCTTGCTTGGCAAGTGCGTGCCCGGAACTATCGGGCTCATGCCTAGCGTCTAGCGCGGCAACTAGCCCTTCCTGTTCTTTAATGCCCCCACCCGCCACTGCCGACCGTTTGTTTACCTGTGCCTACGATGCCGTGCGCCGGCAGCTGCTGGGCTGCTGGCACGGCCCCACCACCGAGGCCGAGCTGTATGAGCACTATGCCGAGCTGATGGCCCTGGCCGAAACCCACGGCAACTGCCGCTTTTGGCAGCTCGATATGGTGGCGCGCAACTGGCCCGCGCCGGCTTTTGGGCGCTGGTTCGGCAATGAGTTTGCGCCCTTGGCCCACGCGGCCCTGCGCGGGCCGCTCTTCATGGCCTATATCGTGAGCCCGGCGCACGCGGCCCAAGCGGGCATTACGGCCACGCAGGCCACGCAGCACAACTGCGCGACCTGCGACGTGTACCCGTTCTTTTTCGATAACCCCACCGATGCCCAGGAGTGGCTGGCGCACCAGCAGGCCCACGACCAGGGCGCCCGCCACCAGGGCCAGCCCTGAGCCACCGCCGGGCCGCGCTACGGGCCGGCGGGGCCTTCGAGCCAGTGCTTCACGGCGCTGGCTTTTTCTTTGCTCACCAGGGTGTCGGGGCCGCTGGGGGTGGGCACCAGCTCCACGAGCAGCTTGCCGCCGAGGTGGGGCACCAGCCGGCGCACGGCGGGCAGGTGGGCCAGCACCTGGCGGTTGAGCCTGAAAAACAGGGCCGGGTCGAGCAGACCTTCGAGCTGCTCCAGGGTGTAGTCGATTACGAAGCGGCGGCCATCGTGCAGGGCCAGCGTGGTAGTGTCGTGCCGGCTCTGAAACCAGGCTGCCTCGGTGGCTGCCACGGGTAGCAGCGTTTCGCCCTGCCGCACCAAAAAGCGCGCTTTGTAGGGGCGCTGGGGGCGGGGCAGCGCATCGAGCAGCCGCTCGAGGGCCAGGGCCGGGGGCACGGCCGCTTCGGGGGCCAGCGGGCTGCTGGCGGCGGGCGGCCGCGCCGGCCACTGGCGCAGCTTGGCCAGGGCGGCTTGCAACTCGGGCAGCTTCACGGGCTTGAGCAGGTAGGCGATGCTATTGGCCTGAAAGGCGCGGATGGCGTACTGGTCGTAGGCAGTCGTAAAAATGACGGGGCTGCGCACCACGGCCCGCGCAAATACGTCGAGGCTGAGGCCATCGGCCAGCTGCACATCGCTGAGCACCAGGTCGGGGGCGGGGTGGGCCGCCAGCCACGCCAGCGCCCCGGCCACGGTGTCGAGCACGGCCAGTACCTGGGCTTCGGGCGCGGCCTCGGCCAGCAGGCGCCGCAGGCGCTCGGCGGCCGGGTATTCGTCTTCTAAAACTAGAACGGTCATGGGGAGGCAGGAAAGGGGCAGGGCTCGGCGGGCGCGCCCGGCAGCAGCGGCAGCACCACCGCAAATAACCCATTGCCCTGCACTACTTCAATGTTTTGGCCCGCGCCCAGCAGGGCGTAGCGCTGGCGCAGATTGGCGAGGCCGGTGCCCGTGCCGGGGGCCAGCCCGGCTGGCCGGGGCTGGTAGCTGTTTTCGACGCGCAGCGCGCCGGGCGTGGCCGTGAGGCGCAGGTGCAGCGGGCGCGCCTGCGAGGCCTCGTTGTGCTTGAGGGCATTTTCGACCAGGCCCTGCACGCTGAGGGGCGCCACGTGCCGGGCCAGGGCGGCGGGCGCAATGGCGTACTCGACCTGCACCTTGCTGCGAAAGCGCACCTGCTGCAAGGCCACGTAGGTGCGCACGAAGGCCAGCTCGTCGGCCAGGGGCACGGTGGGGCGCTCGCGGCTCAGCAGTACGTAGCGGTAGAGGTCGGCCAGGCCCTCCACGTACTCCTGGGCCGGGGCATTGGTGGGCTCGATGAGGGCGGCGAGGGTATTGAGCGAGTTAAATAAAAAGTGCGGGTCGAGCTGCTGGGCCAGGGCGTCGAGTTGGGCCTGGGTTTGGGCCTGGGCCAGCTGGTCGGCGCGGCGCAGGTTCAGCTCCCACTGCCCCAAGGTGTGGCGGCTCTCATAAATGAGCAGCACTACCAGCGTTGACACCAGGTTGAGGCCGGTTTCGGGCAGGGCCTGAGGTAGCGCCCACGGCCAGCGCGCCACCCACGCAAAGCCCGCGCCCAGCACCACCGTCGTGAGCAGGGTGTAGGCCAGGCTGGCGGCGGCCAGCCACCACAGGCGGCGGGCGGTGGCGGTGGGCTGCGGCCAGCGGGCCAGCCCGCGCCGCCACAGGTACACATTGCCCAGCCACAGGGCCACCGTGAAGGTGAGCGACACCGCGTAGCTGCCCAGCCAGCCTAGCCCAAAAGGCGTCTTTAAGATGCCCCGCGGCAGCAGCTCCAGGGCGGCCATCACCCCCATGGCCGCCCCCAACACCCAATGCTTTTTCATGCGCATAAAGGTCGTGCCGCCGCGCCAAGCCGCGCCCTGCGCGGCCACCTAGCGCGCCCGCCACAGCGGCTGCCCGGCCAGCGCCTGCGCCAGCAGCACCGCCGCGGCCGCCGCGTAGAGTGCCGTGCCCAGCCACACCAGCGGCACGGCGCGGCCAGGCTGCCAGCGGCCCAGCACCCAGCCCAGCACGGGCAGGGCCTGCAAGGCGTGCAGCCCCATAAAGTGCGCGATGCGCAGGTCGCCGGCCCGGGTGCTCCAGCCGATGCCGGGCAGCCCGGGGCCGCCGTCGGGCGCGCCGATGGTGTGGCCCAGGTGCCGTATCATGAGGCCGCCCACCAGCGCGCCCAGTATAGACAGCGGCAGGCCCAGGCGCACGCCCCAGCCGTAGGCCGCCGGGCCGGGCAGCGGGTAGTGCCACACCAGGTACGCGGCCCACACGCTCAGCACGGTATTGACCAGAATAAAGATGCCCATGGTGCCGAAAAGCAGGGCGTTGAGTGCCGACGACGTGTTGTAGTGCGAGGTTTGGCCGCGCGCGGCCTGGATAAAGATGACGACCGTTTCGATGGTCATGCTCAGGGCCACGCCCCAGCCGATGTAGGCTACGGCGGGCTGGGCCGCCGCCAGCAGGCCCGCCAGCAGCCAAGCCAGCGTCCAGACGAAAAGCCCGTCGGCCACGGCAAACTTGAGGGGTTTCAGCCACGCCGGCGCGCCGGTTACGAGGCGGTGGTCGAGGGCAAACAGCAGCATTGCGGCCAGCGCCAGCCCCACGTGCAGCCACCCAGCCCAGGCCAGCGCGGGGCTGGTGTGGTGCAAGGTTTGCACGGCCCGCGCGGCCTGCTGGCTGAGCGAAAGGTCGGCGGCCAGGGCCGAAGAAGCGGGCGCACCCGCGAGCAAGAGCGATTTCATAAGTCAGGAAGAAAAGGAAGTAGGAGAAAGGGGCTGCCCAAAAGCTGCCCGCCCGCCGAAATACACCAGCAGCCCCACCGGCCCAAACAGGAAGGTGAGCGCCAGCGCAGGCACCAGCGCCAGGTGCGGCACCTGGCGCCGCTGGGCATCGCGCACTGCCCAGGCCCCCACAAACAGGTCGAAGCAGAGGTAGTGCACCCAGCCCGCCAGCAGGGCCCAGGGGTCTCGGAACAGGGCCGCCACGCCAGCCAGCGAGCTAAAGCCGCCCTCGCTGCCGTGCGCCCCGAGGTAGTGCGTGGCGATGAGCGCCGCGTAGGCCAGGGCCAAAAAGGCCGGCCACAGGCCGCTTAGCACCAGCCGCTGGGTGCCGCGCCAGCGCGGGGCAAAGGCCAGCAGCGCCCAGGCCGGCAGCACGAGCGCATTGGCCAAAGAAAAGAGGGCTTCGGGGGTAATAGTCATGGATTTAAATAATACATTTACGCCGGCAAACGTAATCCCGCGCCCGGCCTGTGCGCCAGCCCCACCGGGGCGAACCGCCCAACGGGGCGGGCCAAGCGGCCGGGCGGCGGGGCGAAGTTTTGCCTGGTGGCCGATTGGGCCGCCTTGGGTTGGCTTTCTCACCTTCATTTTCCTTTCCAAATGCTGCCTTCGCTTTGGTTGCTCGCCCTCGGTTCGGCGTTCGCTGGCCCGCCCCAACCCCCTCGCACCGTGCTTAGCGGGCGCCTCGACCACGCCCCGGCCGGCGACTCGGTGCAGCTGCTGGTGGGCGAAAAAAGAATGAAAGCGCCGCTCGGCCCCAACGGCGATTTTCGGTTTGAGGTGAAAGACCTCAAGCAGAATATGCCCATGGGCTTCTCCTACGCCGGCCAGCGCACGGAGCTTTACCTCATACCGGGCGACCAACTAGTGATGCACTTGGATTTCAAGGATTTTGATAAGACGCTGACCTACTCCGGGCGCGGCAGCGAGGTAAACAACTACCTGGCCCAAGCGCTGTACAAGTACGCCTACGGGCCGGCCAATGAGTTTCTCCGCATTCAGGACTTTCCGAAGGGCACGCCGGCCGAGGCCCGCCAGGCCAGCGATGCGCTGCGCCAGAGCCGCCGGGAGTTTCTGGCCAGCTATGCCAAGGCGCATGTGCTGCCCGCCAGCTTTCAGCGCGATGAGCGGCTGTCCATCGACATCACCTGGGCGACGATGCTGCTGGCCTATGCTGCGCGACACGAGCCCGCCGAGCTGCCTACCGATTATTACGCTTTTCTGGCCCAAACTCCGGTGCGCGAGCTGTGCCAGCACCTGGGGCGCAGCATTATCGATAACTCCTTGCTGGCCAATTTTGTGATGGGCTACCAGTATCGCCTGGCACCCAAGGGCCAGCTGAGCGCCGACCCGGCCGAAGGGCCGCGCCTCTACCAGACTGCCGCCGCCGAGGTAGGCGACACGCGGGCGGCCAACTGGGCCGTGGAGATGCTGTTGTTTGACAACATCCGCACCAACAGGGCGGGGGCGCTGGCTTTCTATCCCGCCTTCCGGCAACACAACCGCGACTCGGCCACCGCCCGCGCGGTGCGGCAGGCCTTTGTTAGCCGGCAGCGGCTAGATGCCGGCCAGCCGGCCCCCGCCTTTGCCCTGCGCGATAATACTGGCAAGCAGGTGTCGCTCAGCGATTTTAAAGGCAAAGTAGTGTACCTCGACTTCTGGGGCACGTGGTGCGGCCCCTGCATGCACGAGATGACGGAGGCGGCCCCCGCGCTCAAAAAGCAATTTGAGGGCCGCGACGTGGTGTTTCTCTATATTTCGGTGGGCGATGCCGAGGCCAAGTGGCAGAAAACGCTGGTCGATAAACAGTTTACCAGTGCCAACAGTGTGCACCTGCGCAGTGGCGGCAACGAGGAGGCTATTGCCTACCAGGTCAATGGCTACCCCAGCTACTACCTCATCGACCGGGAAGGCCGCTTTGTGCAGGCCTACACCTCGCGCCCTTCGGAAGGCGCCAAAACCGTGGCCGCCATTGAGGCGGCCCTGGCGCGCTAGGGGAGTGGGCGCGGCCGCCGCCGCAGGTAGGTTCCGATGCCCCGCACGGCTGTAAGCTGGTCGGGGCATCGGAACCTACCTGTTTTCTTTGTAGGATATGTTGCTTGCTTTCCTCTTGTTTGCCGCCGGTTTGGCCGGGGCGACCCGGCCCGTGCCCCCGCCGCCCGCTGCCGTGCTCAGCGGCCACCTAGCCCACGCCCCGGCCGGCGACACGGTGCGCGTGCAGGTGGGCGGGCGGCAGTACAAGACCGCGCTCGGCCCCGGTGGCGATTTTAAGCTGACCATTAAGGGCCTGAAAACCGCCGCACCGGCCGACTTTACCTACGCTCGCCAGCACACTACGCTGTACCTCGCGCCTGGCGACGACGTGCGCCTGACGGTGGACTTCCCCGATTTCGACGAGACTGTTAGCTACAGCGGGCGCGGGGCCGGGCCGAATAATTACCTGGCCCGCGCCGGCTGGAAATTTCGCTACGGCCCCGAGGCCGACAGCCTGCGCCCGCAGGCGCGCCTGGCGCCCGCCACCACCCCGGCCGAAATGCGGCAGCTGGCCGATGGTTTTCGGCAGCGGCAGCTTCAGTTCCTGGCCGACTATGCCCAGGCCACGCCGCTGCCGCCCGCTTTTCGGCACGACCAGGAGTTCGGCATCGCGCTGGAGTGGGGCACCGAGCTGCTCGACTACGTGGGCTACCGCCGGGCGCACGCGCCGGGGGCGGCCCCGCTGCCGGGCGGCTATTTCGACTTTATGCGCGACCTGCCGGTGGCCGAACTGCCGCGCTACGACGGCCGCAGCCAAGCCGACAACGACCAGGTGGGCCGCCTGCTGCTGGGCTACCAAAATCGCTTGGTGCCAGCGGGCCAGCTCGACCGTGACCCCGCCGCCACCCCGCGCCTGTACGCGCTGGCTGGGGCCGAGCTGGGCAGCATTCCGCTGCGTGATAAGGCGTTGTATCTGCTGCTGAACTGGAAATTAGAGGACGACCTGCCCGGCGTGCTGGCCGCCTACCCGGCTTTTAGGCGCCTTAACCAGGACTCTAGCTACGCGCGCAACCTGCACGCTATTTTGGCCAAGCGCGTGCGGCTGGGCGTGGGCCAGCCGGCCCCGGCCTTCACGCTGCGCGACATCACCGGCAAAAACGTGGCCTTGGCCGACTTGCGCGGCAAGGTGCTTTACCTCGATTTTTGGGGCAGCTGGTGCCCGCCCTGCTTGAAGGAGCTGGCCGGCTACAGCCACGCCCTGAAAGAGCAGTTTGCGGGCCGCGACGTGGTGTTTGTGTACATTTCGGTGGGCGATGCCGAGGCCAAGTGGCAGAAAGTAGTAGCCGCCCAGCACCTCACCGGCCCCACCAGCGTGCACTTGCGCCAGCCCAAGGATGGGCAGGTGGCCTTTGATTACCAAATCAACAGTTTCCCCACTTATTGGCTTATCGACCGGGCCGGGCGCATTATTGATATGCAGGCCCCGCGCCCCTCCGACGGGGCCAAAACCGTGGCCGCCATCGAGCGGGCGCTGGCCGAGTAGGAGAAAGAAATGAAGCCGCACGCTAACAAACGCGGGCTCAGCGTTGTTAGGCAAGGCTGGGCGGGCAACGCGGTAGGTTCTACTACGTATCCGGCCCTTGGTTGCTACTTATAGATATCCTCAGTGTCAAGTTGTTGTCGGGTCATCGGATTGTTGCTGCTGCTGGCCTGCGGGCTGCCGCACACCCTGCGAGCCCAGGAAGAATCGGCCACCGTGCGGGCGACCCTGCCCAAAAAGCCGACTGGCCGCGCCCGGCGCGATACCACCTGGGAGCGCCCCGCGCCGCCTTTTTCGCACCGCCGCCTGGTGGTGCAGTACGACTCGCGCTACTCGTTCGTAAACGGTCATTTCTGCACCATCAATGGTCTGAAACTGGGCATGGAGTGGCGCGGCCGGGTGCGCACCGGCGCGGCGGTGTACTTTTTGAGCACGGGCATTCCCACGCGCCTGCCCCTGCCCGACAATGCCGCCGACGATGCCGACGCCGACCTGCGCTTTCGCTACTTTGCCCTGTATGCCGAGTACGTGGCCCTGCAAAACTCGCGCTGGAGCCTGAGCGGCAACATGCAGGTGGGCATGGGCACGGTGTACGTGCGCTACCTCAACGACGAGAGCGGCCTCTACGACCGCACGCCCCGCGATTTCGTGATGCTGGTCGAGCCCTCGGTGGCCGCCCAGATGCGGCTGTTTCGGTGGGCCGCGCTGGGCGCGGGCGCGGGCTGGCGGCAGCCAGTGCTGGTGGCGCCCACCATCCGGCGCGAGCTTAGCGGCCCGGTCTTTTATGCCCGCGCCAACATCCTGCTCGGCCCGCTCCTGAAGGTGGTGCGCGGCAAGGAGCGCCTGTTCAGCCAGGAAGGCCTGCGCATTCATGGCCTCGACCCCCACACCCGCGACAAATTTTACGGCAGCAAAAGCGACCGGGAAGACTACCGGTGAGATGCGCAGGCGAAAGAGTAGCAAACGAATCGCACCCCACTATTTGCCCGCCACGTAGGTGAAGCCCACGGTGAGGTTGCTGTTGCCGGGGGCGCGGCCCTCTACGGCGATGCTTTCGTAGGAATAGGAGTAAGCCGCGGTGAGGGCCAGGTGGCGGCTGACCGTGAAATTGAGGCCGCTGGTGAGGTTGAAGCGGTAGTCGTTGAGGTAGTCTTGCAGCGAGGGCTGGTAGTATATCAGCCCGGTGAGCACTACCTGGCCCTTGCTGGCCCGCAGCTTGAGGCGCGTGGAGCTGCGCGGTACCTCGCGCAGCAGGCCGGTTTGGTAGGCCGTGTACTCGTAGAGAAAGAACTGACTGATACCGATTTCGTTCTTGAGCGTGTCGGTATAAAGCTGGTAGCCCGCGCCCGCGCCCGTCACGAAGCGGCGGTCGATGGCGCGCAGGTTGCTGCGCTCGGCGTTGCCGAGCAGGTAGTACTTGACCCGCTTGCGCTGGTAGGTAGGCGTGAGCAAGCCCACCAGCTCGCGCTCGTTGAGGAGGCCATTTTGCTTGCCGTAGCTAAAGGTAAAGGCCGTGGGCAGCAGCCAGTTTTCGCTTAGTTTAAAGTTGCCGGTGTGGCTGGTGGTGAAATACGCCCGGTCGACGGTGCCCGTGGTAAAAATGCCCGTAACCGTGGCTGTGTAGCGCGTGCCGCTGGTTTTGACGGTGTAGGTTTCAAACTCGGACGAGGGCAGCCCGCCCGCCGCCGTGGTGGAGGGCGCCACCACGGGCGCGGCGGCGGTGTCGGCCTTGGTGGTGGTTTGGGCCAGCGCCGGGCCGGCGCCCCAGCTGCCCAGCAGCACAGCCAGCCCGCCCACTCGCCACCCCAAATGGCGCCCTAGGGCGCCGTAACTAGTCATTACCTTTTGCTTCATGCCGGGCAAAAATACCCGCTCAGTCGCTTACCGCGCCTCCGTCGGCGCGCCCACCGCGCGCAGCGAGGCCGCCCGGTCGAGCTTGCCCGAGGCCGTAGTCTGAAACGCTGATATATAGCAAAATGCCTTCGGGATTTCGTATTTGTCGAGTCGTTCGGCCAGCAAGTTCAGCAGGGTTTGCTCGGCCGTGGCGGGTAGCGGCGGGCCTTCTACATAAGCCGTTACGGCCTGGCCGAGGCGCTCGTCGGGCCGGCCGGCCACGAAGGCGCGGCGCGAGTGGCCGAGCTCGGCCAGGGCCACTTCGAGCACCAGCTCCACCTTTTCGGCCTGCACCTTCACCCCACCCGAATTTATAACAAAATCAACCCGCCCGAGCCAGTCGAAGGTGTGCTTGTCGAGCAGCTGAATCCGGTCGTTGGTCACGATTAGTTCATCGTCCGTCACGTCGCCGCGCACCGTGAGGCAGCCGCGCTCGTCCTGGCCCAGGTGCAGGCCGGGCAGCACGCGGTAGTGCGCGCTGGCATCGGGGCCATTGAGGCGGCGCAGGGCCATGTGCGAGGCTGTTTCGGTCATGCCGTAGGTGAGGTACACGGGCACCGTGAGCTGCTGAATCTCGGCCAGCAGGCTGGGCTCGACGCCCGCGCCGCCCACCAAGATGGCGCGCATCTTATTGAGCCGCGCCGCCCGGCCGGCCGCCAGCACGGCCCGCAGTTGCAGGGGCACAAAAGCCGCAAAATCGAACTCCGCCTCGGCCGGCACTTCCTCGAATGGGTCGGCGTGCGGCTCCACGATGGTCAGGTGCATGTTGCGCTCCAGGCCGCGCACCACCATCATTTTGCCCCCAATAAAATCGCAGTTCAGGCAAACCAGCGCCCGGTCGCCCGGCCCGAGGTCGAAGTAGTCGCCGGTGCGGGCGGCCGAGGCAGCCAATTGCCGCCTTTTTAGGATGATGAGCTGCGGCTGCCCGGTGCTGCCCGAAGTGCGCAGGCCAAATTCCTGGGCGCCCGTGCGCCACTGCCGCACCAGCTCCAGCACCTTGGCCTCGTAGCCATTGAGGCTGGCGTGCGGGTCGGGTGCTTGCGTGATGGCATCGTAGCTGAATTCGCGGCCGTTGAGCAACAAGGAGGTGGGTAGGTTGGGGGAGGACATGGGGCAAAGTTATTCGCCGGCTTTGCGGCACACTTTCCCCATACGTTCTTAGCGAAGCCCGCAGCTAAAAACAGGCTGGGTCAGCTCAGCAGCCACTGCTGGTACGCCCGCGCCGACGGGGCCGTGCGCCAGCCCAGCAGCAGCAGCACGGCGGCGTAAGTGATTAAATCGACTGGCTGCCGCGTAACCAAAAAGGAGGCTAGCGGCAGTAGGCCCAGCAGCGCCAACAGGCTGTTGCGCACGATGAGCCGGCTCTGGTAGAGGCGCATATTCTCCTCGTAGGGCCTTCGCAGATTGGGCCGGATGCTGCGCGCCACGGCGTAGAGCACCACGCCCAGCAGCGGCAGCACCGCCGCCAGGGCCAGCAACATCGGCCACGTGGCCAATTGCGGATTGATGGCCCTGGGCCCGGCCACCCGCCCGCGCCCCAGCAGCGCCGCGCTGCCCATCAGCAGCCCCTGCACCGCAAAGTGCAGCCAGTGCCGCCGCCGAAAGCGCTGGATGTTGGCGTGGTATTCGGCGTCGGTCATGGGTAGTAGCAACGGCCGGGAGCAGAGCCCTCGCCAGCCGTTGCCCTAAGCTACAACCGGCCCGCTACTTCCCGTACTCATACACCACGTAGCCCCAGGGCTCTACCTGCCAGGGCGCGGCCGTCAGCGGCTCGTTGGTGTACATAAACAGGTTGTAGGGCTTGCCCTGCAAGCCGGCCTCTTTCACCGTGATGGTCTGCGGCTTGTCCGACAAATTTAAAATAACCAGTACCTTGTGGTCCGCCTTTTCGCGCACGTAAGCGTACACAGCCCGGTCGTCGCCCACGCTCACTTTGCGAAAGGAAGCGTCGGCCGCCAGCGCCGGGTTGCGCTTGCGCAGGTCGAGCAGCGTGGTGTAGAACTTGGCCCGCTCGTACTTGCCAAAGCGCATCGGGTCGCGGTCGAAAAACTTGAGCGGCCGCAGCACCGGCTCCTCCTGCCCGCTGTAGATGAGCGGCACCGCGTCGGCCATCGTCTGGGTAAACACCGCGAAGGGCGCGTGCTTCGCGCCCGCAAAGCTGCCGTAGTCGGCTTTGTTCCAGCTGTTTTCGTCGTGGTTGCTGGTGAAGTACAGCTCGATGGTGCCTTTTGGGTACATGCCTTGCCAGCCGGTGCGCACGCTGTCGAGCGCGGTGGCGGGGCGCTTGCCGGCCGCTATTTTCTCCATCGCGTGAAACATGTGCCACGGGTACACCGCATCGAAGCCGCTTTTGGGCAGGTAGGCGCTGTCGCCCTCGGCCAGCATAAACAGGTCCTTGCTGCCTTTTTCGAGGGCCGGAATCGCGCGTTTCCAGAACGTGCCCGGCACGTTCCAGGCCACGTCGCAGCGGAAGCCATCGATGCCCGTTTTATCGACCCAGTAGCGCATGGCGGCAATCATGCTGTCCTGCATTTCGGGGTTTTTATAATCGAGCTGCCGGGTGTCATTCCAATCGAAAGCCACGGCCGGCTGGCCTTTTTTGTCTTTCACGAAGAAGCCGGGGTGCTGCGTCAGCCAGCGGTTGTCGGCCCCGGTGTGGTTGGGCACCCAGTCGATGAGCACCTTCATGCCGCGCCCGTGAATGTCCTGCACCAGCCGCTGCCAGTCGGCCATCGTGCCAAATTCGGGGTTGAGCCGGGTGTAGTCCTGCACGGCGTAGTAGCTGCCCAGGCTGCCCTTGCGGTCGCGCTTGCTGATGGGGTTCAGAGGCATGAACCACAGCGTTTGCACGCCCATTTTCTGGAGGCGGTCGAGGTGCTTGGCAAAGGCGTTGAGCGTGCCCTCGGGCGTGTACTGGCGCACGTTCACCTCGTAGATGTTGCCTTGCTGTATCCAGGCGGGGGGCTGCGGCTGCGGCGCGGGCTGGGCGGCCGTGGTGGCCGCCTCGCGGGTGGTAGTAGCCGGCTCGCAGGCCTGGGCTAGCAGCAGGGTGCTCAGCAGCGCCGGGGGCAAAAGCTTTTTCATATCGAGTAGGGTAGGAGCTGCAAAATACACCGGCGCGCCCGGATGAGCCTGAATGAAGAATGGATGAGCGAGTACTTGCTTTCACCAAAAAAATGCCTTATACTTACGCTACACCAACCTGCACGCGCCATGACCTCCCACCCGCACGTTGCCCCCGCGCTACCCCAACCTACTGAGGCAAGCGCCACCAGCCCGCTTCAGGCTAGCTGCTCCATTGCCGCCGCCGTGAAAGCCCGCGCCAAAGCCCTGAAAAAATGGCGTAAGCAAGAGCGCTTGCGGCAGTTCATGGGCTGGTGCGCCAGCTTTCACGCGCTCGGATTTAGCTTTTAAGACAACTGATTGCCCTTTCGTAATTGGTTTTTCAACCAAAAAGAGCCTTCGGCACCAGGCCGAAGGCTCTTTTTGCTACTTATCCTGGGCAGCCAATTGCCAGTGCTACCAAAGTTTCCACCACGGCTTTTGCCCGGCTGCTACCGGCCGAGCCGGAGGATTGCCGCTGGTTGCCGGCAAAGGCGGCAGCGACTTAAACACCAAGGGCATTACCGTAAAGAACGAATACACAGAGTCTTCCAATCCGTTCTCAAACTGTTTCGCCGTTTTGCTGAACGGAAAAACTTTGTTGTTGGCATCAAAGGCAACGGCGGCCGCTTGAGTTTCCGGGTCTATAGCCCAGCTGCCCCCGTAACAGGTAATGATGCACTGGCCCAAATAGGCTCCCAGCGAATTGGTAAGGCCATTGGTACCAGTAGGATTCTCCGCTCGGTTTCGCTCAATAAAGCCTTCCAAAAGCTTAACCGAAGCTGCGTCGTAGCCCAGGTGAAGCTGGGTCTTGACCAACTCGGCTAGTCGCTCAAATTCCTTCACTAAGTCGGCCGGTTCAGGCATGGCACTGAGAGGGATAGGTTACGGAAACTTCGGAAATTTCGAGAAGTCAGGCTGCCGCTTTTCCAGGAAAGCATTTTTGCCCTCTTTCGCTTCTTCGGAGAGGTAGTAAAGCAGCGTAGCATTGCCGGCCAGCTCCTGAATACCAGCCTGGCCATCCAGTTCGGCGTTGAAGCTGGATTTCAACATGCGCAGCGCCAAAGGGCTCTTTTGCAATATTTTGTGGCACCAACCCACGGTCGTTTCCTCCAGTTTATCGAGCGGCACTACCTTGTTAACCAAGCCCATGTCGAGGGCTTCCTGGGCATCGTACTGGTCGCAGAGAAACCAGATTTCGCGGGCTTTCTTCTGGCCCACGATGCGCGCCAGGTAGGAAGCCCCAAAGCCGCCGTCGAACGAGCCCACATTAGGGCCGGTTTGGCCGAAGCGGGCGTTGTCGGCCGCCACGGTCAGGTCGCAGACTACGTGCAGCACGTGGCCGCCACCGATGGCCCAGCCGGCCACCATGGCCACCACGGGCTTGGGGATGCTGCGAATCATCTTTTGCAGGTCGAGCACGTTGAGGCGCGGCACGGTGTCGGCGCCCACGTAGCCGCCGTGGCCGCGCACGCTCTGGTCGCCGCCCGAGCAGAAGGCGCGCCCGCCTTCGCCGGTGAGGATGATGACGCCGATGTCGGTGCGATTGCGACAAATGTCCATGGCTTCAATCATTTCCTGCACCGTGAGCGGCGTGAAGGCGTTGTGCACCTGCGGCCGGTTGATGCTGATTTTGGCAATGCCCCCGTGCTGGGAGAAGAGAATTTCCTGGAACTCCTTAATCGGGGTCCACGCTATGGATTCGGACATAAATGAGGTGTTGAGCTTCTGCATTTTTTCTGCGAAAATTCTGCGTCTTCTGCGGTAAACTACGCATTGTATTCACCGCAGAAGACGCAGAAGTTTTCGCAGAAGAAACGCAGAAGCTGAATTAAGAAAAAGCTTGTTTAACGGCGGTACGGTACTCCTCAAAAAACGCCGCGTTGGTTTTCGAATCGGTGAAGATTTCGAGCACCGCCGCGCCTGCGCTTGCAAAGAAAACCGGCAGCGCGGCTGCAAGTTCGTCGAACGACGCCACCGGCAAATACCGCAGCTTAAAATCGCGGCACAGGTTTTCGGCCGTGAGTGCCTGCGTAGTTTCAAAAAACTCGTCTAGCTCGGGCTGTTGGCGCGGCCCGTCGATGAGGCGAAAAATGCCGCCGCCGTGGTTGTTGAAAAGCACCACTCGCAGGTTGGGCGTGGGGTAGTTGTGCCAGAAGGCGTTGCGGTCGTAGAAAAACGCCACGTCGCCGGTCAGCAGCACTACCGGCCGCGTGGGCTGCGCCAGCGCCGCGCCCACCGCCGTCGAGTTGCAGCCATCGATGCCGCTGGTGCCGCGGTTGGCAAATACGTCAATTTGGCGGCCTGCGGGCAAGCCCAGGATGTTGGCGTAGCGCACGGCCATGCTGTTGGCCAGGTGCAGCGCCGCGCCATCGGGCAGCGCCGCCAGCGCCTGCCGCATCGCGACGAACTCGTTGAAGGGCTGGTTTTTGGCGGCGAAGAAGCTGCCCAAGAACTGGGCAGCGGTGGCGTCGGCTTGCTGCCAGGTAAGAGTTGGTTCTGTGGGGCCACTAGGAATCGAACCGGCCTCCCCCGTTGCGGAGAAGGGGGGATTCGAACCTCCTGACCCATTACCGTCATCGGTTTTCAAGACCGCCTTAAGCGTTACATTCCGGTTGTAGTCCTTCGTATCAAAAACCGCCAGCTGCTGAAAGAACACCGCCGGCTGCACCCGCACGATGCGCGTGAGGCTGCGAAAGGTATCGGCTACCTCGCCGGCCGGCTGCAAGTGCCAGTGCTGCGCGGGTGCCGCCTCGCGCAGAAACAGTTTCAGCGCCTTCGAAATCAGCGATTGCCCGAAGGTGATAAGCAAGTCGGGCCGTAGGTCGGCTTTTTGCTCTTTCGACAAGCCCGCCAGAAAAATATCCTGCCGCCGCACGGCCGGCACGTCGCCCAGGTTGGCAATGGTATCGGCCACCACGGGCACCCGCCGCGCCTCCGCAAACTCGTAGAGCGCGGCCGTGAGGGTCGGGTTTTCGGCCTGCTGGCCGGCCACTACCAGCACGCGGCCCGCCTCGCGCAGCTGCCGCCGGAGGTCCAGAATTTCGGCCGGCGGCAAAATGGTATTGGAGTGGTCGTCGTGGATAATCTTCACGCCCGCCTCGTAGCCCATTTCCTCGCCTGGCTTGGGGTAGAAGGGCTCGCGCAAGGGTACATTGACTTGCACCGGCCCGGCCGGGAAGGTCTGCGTCAGGTTAATTGCCTCGTTGATAATGCGCTCGCCGTGCCACTTGGCATCGGCGTGCGAGGTGTCGGCCGGGAAGTCGAACGTACCCTTGGCGTGCGCGCCGTACAAATCGCGCTGCCGGATAGTCTGGCCATCGAGCTGGTCTATCCACTCGGGCGGCCGGTCGGCGGTGAGCACCAGCAGCGGAATTTGCTGAAAAAAGGCCTCCGCCACGGCCGGCGCGTAGTTGAGGCCCGCCGTGCCGCTGGTGCACACCAGCACCACCGGCCGCCGCGTGGCCTGCGCGACGCCCAGCCCGATAAACGCCGCCGCCCGCTCATCGGGCACCACGCGCAGCCGGCCCCGGTAGGCCGGGTGCCGCGCAAAGGCCAGCGTGAGCGGGGCCGACCGCGAGCCCGGCGACAATATCACGTCGGTAATGCCGTGCCGGGCGCAGATTTCGGCGATGTTAAAAACGGCCTGGATGGATTTCATGTAATGGTTATCAAGTGATAATTACTCGTCGCTCGTAAGACCCCACCCCCGACCCCTCCCCTCCGGGAGAGGGGAGCCGACCGCAAGCTGACATACTCAGTCGTCAGGCTCCCCTCTCCCGGAGGGGAGGGGTCGGGGGTGGGGTGACTACGTCAGCACCGCGCCTATCGTCCGCATTTTATACTCCGTTTCCTCCCATTCGCGCTTCGGGTCCGAGTCCACCGTCAGCCCCGTGCCGGCGTAAAGAATAGCCTCGTGCGCGCGCAGCTGCAAGCAGCGCAGATTCACGAAGAGCCGCGACACGCCGGGCGCGGCCACGTTTACCGGCCCCAGAAAGCCGCTGTAATAGGCCCGGTCGTAGCCCTCGTGGCGGGCCAGAAACTCCAGCGCCGCCGTGCGTGGCATCCCGCCCACGGCCGAGGTCGGGTGCAGCAGCCGCAGCATATCGGTACCTAGGGAGGCGGGCGCGGGTACGTTTTTGAGGTCCACTTCGAAATCAGTGCGCAGGTGCAGCAGCTCGCCGGCCACGGTGGTGCGCGGGCCGGTTTCCTGGTATTCGCGCAGGCGCAATTGCTTGAAACAGTTCACGATGTAGCGCGATACCAGTGCCTGCTCCTCAATCTCCTTTTGCCGCCAGATGGCCTCCTGCGGGCGCAAACCCGGCAGCAGCGGCTGCGTGCCCGCCAGCGCCATCGTATGAAAATGGCCATCGGCCGTGACCTCGGCCAGCACCTCAGGAGTAGCGCCCAGCCAGGTGCCCACGCCCGGCACGCTCACCAGCGACACAAAGGCGCGCTCATACGTTTGGCAAAGCTTCTCAAACGCCGCCAGCGGGTCGAAGCCCGGCGGCAGCGGGCGGCAGGCGGCCCGCGAGCTCACCACCTTGCCCACCGTGCGCGCCTCAATGGCCGCCACCCCGCGCGCTACCAGCGCCGTGTATTCGGCCTGGGTGGCGGTGTGGGGCGCGGGCTGCGGGCTGTAGTGCCACGCCAGCTCGGGCGGCGTGGGCAGCGCCAGCCACGCCGTGATATTGGGCGCCATGTCGCGGGCGGCGGGCGAGAGGCGCACCGCGTCGGGCTGGTCGGCCTCAAACTGCACATCGGCGGGTAGAAACAGCGCCGGGTTGTGGTCGGAGTCGCGGAACGGAAAAAACGCGAATCCGGCCGGCGCCCGGTCGTCGAGCGCGGGCGGCAGGCCGGTATAAGCGGCTTCGAGCGAGCGGGCTACGAGCAGGCGCGGCGCGGCAGCACCCGGCTCGCGCCAGATGGCCAGCGGCCGGCCCGTGCGCAGCGCCCCCGCCGCCAGGTGGCGCAGCCGGGCCGCGCTACCGAGGCCGGCCGCGCTGGCTGGCCAAAAAAGCTGCTTGGGTTCTGCGCCGCGCATTAAGCTTGGTTTTGGCCCGCGGCCGGCACGTCAATCACCGCCATCGTGATGCGGCTGATGCAGACCAGCGCGCCCGTTTCTTCGTGCGTAATGCGGATTTCCCACACCTGCGTGCTACGCCCAATGTGCAGCGCCGTGGCCCGGCCGCGCACCCAGCCCTCGCGCACGCCCTTGATGTGGTTGGCGTTGATTTCCAGCCCCACGCAGGCCTGGCGCGTGACATCAATGCGGGTAGCCGCGCCGATGCTGCCCAGGGTTTCGGCCAGGGCCACCGAGGCGCCGCCGTGCAGCAGGCCCATCGGCTGGTGCGTGCGGCCATCCACGGGCATGCGGCCCTCTAGGTAGTCGTCCGTGATGTCGGTGAGCTCAATGCCCAGCGAATCGGCCAGGGTGGGGCGGTGCGAAGCCCAGATTTTTACGTCGTCGAGGGTCATGGGAAGGATGGGGAAAGGGCTAGAGGAAACTTCCGTCATGCTGAGCGCAGCGCAGCGGAGTCGAAGCATCTCGCTGGCAGAACTAACTATTGTCGGTAGAGTTTACTGCACCACGCGAGATGCTTCGACTCCGCTGCGCTGCGCTCAGCATGACGGAATTAAATTTATTAGCTGCTGAGTACCATGCACGCGGCGCTACGCACTAATTTCACCGCGAAACTACTCTATTTATCCGTGCCCGTTCAGCAGCTCTACCTCCTCCGCCACGGCCAGACCGATTTCAACGTGCAAGGCATCGTGCAGGGCAGCGGCGTCGACTCCGACCTCAACGAGCGCGGCCGCTGGCAGGCCGAGCGCTTCTGGCAGGCTTATAAGGACATGCCGTTTGCCCGCGTCTACACCTCGCGGCTCAAACGCACGTACCAGTCGGTACGCAAGTTTATCGACCTAGGCCTGCCGCACGAGGCGCACGCCGCCCTCAACGAGATAAGCTGGGGTACCCGCGAGGGCACCCGCATTACGCCCCAGGAAGACGCTGAGTACAAGCATGTATTAGACGAGTGGCTGGCCGGCAACGACCGCGCCCACCTGCCCGGCGGCGAAAGCCCGGCCGACGTGGCCGCCCGCCAGCGCCCATTCATTGAGCTGCTGAAAAGCCGGCCCGACGATGAAACCGTACTGGTTTGCATGCACGGCCGGGCCATGCGCGTGCTGCTGTGCCAGCTGCTGGGCTACCCGCTCAGCTGCATGGATGAGTTTGAGCACCAGAACCTTTGCTTGTATAAGCTACATTATACGGGCTCGCGCTTCACCATCCGCAATTTCCTCGACGTAAGCCATTTGGCTGAGTAGCTGTTCCTGTTCCCACCCGCCATTCGCGGCCCCGATTGTTTACCCGACTTTTCGCGGCTAATTTTGGCCCCCAATCCCAACCCCGCAATTCCGATGGCCGAAATTATAAAAATGCCGAAAATGAGCGACACGATGACCGAAGGGACCATCGCGGCCTGGCTCAAAAAAGTAGGCGACAAAGTGAAATCGGGCGACATCCTGGCCGAAG
>JAKONR010000069.1 GCA_022701825.1 Hymenobacteraceae bacterium
GGCGGCGGCCTCCGTAGCAGCTATCCCAAGTAAAACGCCAGCGAACAGACCAGCTTTTAGCAAAATACCTAATTGCATTTTCAGTATAATAAATAGACAAAAGAGCTAACATAATTGAACACTGCAAAGAACGGCATGCGCCGCCGATTATGCAGGCTCGGGCTGGCTACTTTATAGAATGAATTATGGCCACCGGCGGGGCGCCTGTTACTCGCCGTAAATTTCAACCAGCTCCTCTCCCGCTACGCTGCGGCTGGCCCGGTACATACCCTCCGAGTTGAAGGGCAGGGCCAAATTACCGGCCGCATCTACCGCAATGAGGCCGCCCTCGCCGCCCACCGGGGATAGCTTGTCGTGCACCACCACGCGGCAGGCCTCGGCCAGGGTCAGGCCCTTGTACTCCATGAGACACGCCACGTCGTAGCCTACCACGGCCCGCATAAAATACTCGCCGTGCCCGGTGCAGCTGATGGCGCAGCGCGCATCGGCCCAGGTGCCAGCCCCGATGATGGGCGTGTCACCGATGCGTGAGTAGCGCTTGTTGGTCATGCCGCCGGTGCTGGTGGCGGCGGCCAGGTGGCCGCGCACGTCGCGGGCCACGGCCCCCACGGTGCCTTTTTTCCAGTTCGGGTCGGTGGCTGGGCTGGCGGCGTGGTCGAGCTGCATCCGGCCGGCCGCGATGGCCTCCTGCAACTGGTCGTAGCGCTGCTGGGTGAAGAAATAGTCGGCCGGCTGCATGGGCAGATTATGCTCGCGGGCCAGTTGGTCGGCCCCTGGGTACGCCAGCAGCACGTGCTCGGTTTGTTCCATCACCAGCCGGGCGGCCCGGATGGGGTTTTGCACCTCGCGCACGCCGGCCACGGCCCCGGCGCGGCGGGTGGCCCCGTCCATGAGGGCGGCGTCCATTTCGTGGTGGCCGTCGTGGGTGAACACGGCCCCGCGCCCGGCATTAAAGAGCGGGCAGTCTTCGAGCGCGCGCACAGTGGCTTCCACGGCGTCGAGCGCGGGCGCGCCTTGGGACAGCAGGCTGGTACCTATTAATAAGGCGGCGCGGAGGGCGGCGCGATAGTCGGCTTCGAGGGCGGGCGTGAGGGTGGCGCGGGCAATGGTGCCGGCGCCGCCGTGCAGGGCAAGGGCGAACATAGACGGGTTTTCGGGAGCGGGCGCGGTAGCGCGAACGTTGTAGCTCGCGTTCTTTCGGGCCATCTGGCTGCCCGCTTACAAACGCGAACCACAAAGTTGGCGTACGCTCGCGTTACCGCGCTCGAACTTCGCCGTGCAACGATTTTAGTAGCCCAACTGGCGCTTGGCTCACCAGCTTAGTGCGAGCCAAGCAGTTAGGCTAATAATAAAAGCATCGTCAATTTCATAATTTATCGTATTTATCAATAAATCAACCAGATACTTCTACCTAAATTTTAGCCTTCTTAGCAATAAAACCCACCCTCACGAAACCAAAACCTAGCTGTCTTCGGTTTTTATTCGTAGGTTTGACCTCCAAACCCTCATTTTCTCTTAACCATACAATACGATGGCATACGACGCAACCGGCCGCCTGCACGAAATCTTTGACGAACAGCAGGTTAGCGATAAATTTCGCAAGCGCGAGTTCGTCCTGGAAGTTCAAGACGGCCAGTATCCTCAGCAAATCAAGTTTCAGCTTACGCAAGATAAAACCAGCCTCATCGACCCCTACAAAATGGGCGACGAAGTAAAGGTTACGTTCGACCTGCGCGGCCGTGGCTTCAACAAAAACGGCCAGATGCTGTACTTCACCAACCTCGAAGCCTGGCGCGTGGAGCCGGCTGCGGCGGGCGGTGCTCCGGCCGGTGGTGGCGGTGGCTATGCCCAGCCCCAGCAAGCTGCTCGCCCAGCTGCCCAAAACCAGAACCCGAACCTGCGCGCCCAGCCTTCGGCTGCCCCCATCGCCAGCGACGACGACAACGACCTCCCGTTCTAGACCGCAGATTCAAACGGATTAAACGGATTTCGCAGATACGCCCGGCTGCGCCGGGCTGACTAGCCGATTTTGATTCTTTCGATGTGCCGCTTTCCTGCTTGGGAGGCGGCACATTTGCGTTTCGGCTTGCGTTATTATTTCTAGTGCTACTGCTTGTTAGGAAAGCTAACAGCCAGCAGTTGCTAGCTAACAGCTAAAAAAATGAATTTACGCGCACTTATCAGCCGGGGCGAGGGCGAAGAGCTGGAATTTAAGAAGAAAACCACCCACCCTACCCGCATTTCGCGCACGCTGTCCTCGCTGGCCAATACCCGCGGCGGGCAGGTGCTGGTGGGCGTCGATGACGACGGGCGCGTGGTGGGCGTGCGCGACGCTGAAGAAGAAATGTTTGTGCTGCGCGAAGCTGCGGCGCACTACATCGAGCCACCGCTCACGCTCCATTTCCGCGAGGTCGAAACGGAAGACGAGCGCGTCGTGCTCATCGTGGAGGTGCCCGAAAGCCGCAACAAGCCGCACCGTGCCCAAATAGCGCCTGGCGAGTGGCGCAGCTACATCCGGGTGCGCGACGAAAGCGTGCAAACCAGCTCGCTCACCGAAAAGCTCCTGGAGCGCCAGCAGCCCGAGGTCCGCTTGGAGAAAATTCCGCTCAACCGCGTCGAGCTGCGCGTGCTGGAGTATCTGCGCGCCACGCCGCGCATCACGGTGACGCAGTACACCAAGCTGGTCAATATCAGCCGCCGCCGTGCCTACCGCACCCTCATCAAGCTCACGCTGCACGGCTACCTGCGCTACCACGATAAGGAAAAGGAGCCATACTACACCCTATAACCGCAGATTCAAACGGATTTGTCGGATTTAACGGATACGCCCGCTGCGCGGGCTGACTACCTGAACGCAGGAGCGGCTTCGCCGGCTCACAAATTGGTTAGCCGAAGGCTACCCCGCGTTCAGGTAGTCAGCCCGCGCAGCGGGCGTATCCGTTAAATCCGACAAATACGTTTGAATCTGCGGTCTACTCCTGCTTGCGGGCACGGGCTACTTTCTTCTCGTCCTTCTCGGCTTTTTTCTCTTTCATCGACTTGGTCGGCTCTTTCTTTTTTTCCTTGCGGGCGTCTTGGGCTTTTGCCATGAGTGAAAAGGTGTGTGGAAGTGGGAGGTAATGGAAATAAAAGGTGCTATAAAAATAGCAAAACCGCGTGGCTAACGCAATGGCACCGCCGGTTGTTGTGCTACGCCAGGCGCGCCGGCCTCGGCGGGCGGCAGCACGGGCCAGTAGCGCTCGCGCAAAATACCGAGGTGGTGCCGCTCGTGGCCCGCCGTGATAAATACCAGCGCCCGCACGCTGGTCGGCGCGCCGTTGGCGAGGCCCGCCCGGTCGAGCTGCGCGGCGTTGAAGCTGCCGAACAGCGCCAGCGTGGCGGCGCGCACCGCGTGGTATTCGGTGAGCAAGTCGCTCAGCAGGCGGTCGTTGGCTTCGCTGTTGGCGGCAAAGTCGTTTTCATCGAAGCCGGGCAAGCTTTGAGAATCGCCGCGGGCGAAACGCAAGGCGCGGTACGTGAAAATGCGCTCGGTATCAATGATATGGAGCAGCATTTCCTTGGGCGTCCACTTGCCGGGGGCGTAGCGCATGAGCGCCTGCGCCTCGGTAAGGCGGCTGAGGTCGCGGTGCAGCTCGGCGGGCTGCTGGCGCAGCAGCGCAAGCGGGTCGGCGCCCTCGGGTATCAGGTCGATATAGCCTTGCGCATAGAGCTGGTAGGTGCCGGGCGCGGGCCGGGCCAGGGTGGCGGTAGCAGGCATGGCGGCAAATGTAGCCGCCGCAGCCCGGGCTTTGGCCAGGTACTGAAAGCCGTGCTGGGCCGCCCCGCGCGGCCGGCGGCGCAGGTGGCGCTTGCCAGCCAGCAGGTGCGGCCCCAGGTGATGATGCAGATAATTCCGGTTATCAACCCCTGCTATCCCAAATGCCCAGCGCAGAAAATCAGGCATAATCGCCGCCCAAGTATCCTGGTGGTGGTGGCCGCCGGGCACCTCCACGTAGCGCACGGCCGCCTGGGGCAGACCCTGGCGCTCGAGCACCGCCATCAGGTCGAGCGTGTCTTCTATCGAGTCGATGATGCCGTTGTTGTTGCGGTCGCTGGTTTCGTCAGCGGTGCCGGTTTGCAGCCAATATTGCTGGCCCGGCTGCGGGCGGCGCGCCCGCACCAAGCTATGCATGATGCGGTCGGCGTCGGTGTAGCCGTCGTTCAGGCCCCGGCTGCGCCACCAAAACGAGCCGCTAAACGAGCCCGCCCGCCGAAACGCCTCGGGGTGGTGCCAGGCCAGGTCGAAGGCCGTGAGCCCACCCAGCGACATACCCGCCACCACGGCCTCGGCCGGGTCGGCGCTGGCGTGGTAGTGGGCCTGCACGTAGGGCAGTAACTCATTGAGCACAAACTCGGTGTAGCGTCCGGCGCGGCTGCCGCGCCCCAGGTAGTCGGGCTGGGCGGCAGTACCGTACTCTTGCAGGCGGTCGGCGGCGTGCACCGCTACCAGCACGAAGGGGCGCACGGCCCCACGCTTATACAGGTAATTGAGCGTGGCGGGCAGCTGCAAGCGCTGAAGGTCTTGGCCATCATTAAGGTACAGCACCG
>JAKONR010000071.1 GCA_022701825.1 Hymenobacteraceae bacterium
CCTCAGCCTGGAGGTGCATGACATCGCCGGGGATGACGAGCACCGCTACCCCGCCCAGCCCCAGCGCCGCTTGAAGGGCGCCCTCCACCATCCGCACGGCCTGCTCGGGCACGGCCACTACCTCGCAATAGTGGCTGCACTCCTGAAACAGCCGCTCGGGGTGCGTTTCCTGGAAGTAGCCGGTGCCGATTTCGATGCTCGGAATCTGGGCGGCCAGGGCCAGCACGGGCATCCGGCTGCGGTGGCAGTCAAATAAGCCGTTGATTAGGTGGGTATTGCCCGGCCCACATGAGCCGGCGCACACGGCCAGCCCGCCCGTAACGTGGGCCTCGGCCCCGGCCGCAAACGCACCCGCTTCCTCGTGCCGCACCTGGATGAACTCGATGCCCTCGCGGGCGCGCAGCACGTCGGTGAGGCCGTTGAGCGAGTCGCCAACCAGGCCGTACACGCGCTTGACCCCCGCCGCTTGCAGGGTGTCGATGATGATTTCCGCAACTGATTTCTTGGCCATAATGCTTATCGGTTTAGCCGCTCTACGCAGAAACGCCGCCCCCGGCCGTAGCGGCTGGGGGCGGCGTTTTTTCAATTATTCTTCACGAGCGTAGCGAAGTAAGGACAGGTGTTTTCAATACGCCTGCCGCCCTTCCCCCTACCGCGTCAGGCTGCGCAAGGCAGCGCCCGTCAGGGTAGCCTTGGCGCTGTCGGCAAAGTGGTAGCGGAGCTGCGGAATAGCTACGTTGTTGATGGTAAGGCCGCTCTGATGCTGCATATCTAGGTCGGCTGCCCCGATGCGGTTGGTGGGCGTCAGGCTCAAGGTAGCGGTACTACCGGGCGTAGTGCCCGCCACGGCCCCCAAGTACGCCAGCTTGTTGCCGAGCAGCGTGATATTGCTGGCTTGGTCTGATTGCACCCGCATACTATCCTGCCGGAAATTCTGTATCTGCACATCCGTTTGCTTCGCTTTATACTGGTTTTTCAGCTGGCCCGCCACGCGGTAGGCATTGCCAGCGGTGAGCTGCGCCAGCCGCGGGCAGCTGATAACCAGCGTCTGACCCCAGCTCAGGCTTTGGTCGGGCTGCTTAAAATCGACCCGCACCACGAGGCGGTTGCCCTGCTGGGTTATTTTCACATCGCTGGAATCGCGGGGGTTGAGGCGCACGCCAAACGGTCCGGCCACCACCTTCACGTGCGCCGCGCCGGCGGCTGAAAGGTCTACTTCGGTAAAGTCCTTGAAACCAAGGCTGACGTAGCCCCGCAGCGGGTTTTTGTAGTCGCCCTTGCGGTACTCGGTGCGCAAGGCCATGTTGTAGGCCGTGATGGAGGCCAGCAGCACGAGCACGGCCGCCAGCAGGTAGTTGCTACTGTTTTTCATGGGAAGAAGCCAGGGAAACGGGCGCACCCGGCGCCGCCTTAAAGGTTGCGTAGCGCTGGCTTAGCTCTTCAAAGCCAATGCCCAGCAGCGAAATCGTATGAAAAAAAGCGGGCAACTCGTGCTGCAAAAACCGCTCGCGCCGCCCGGCCTGCACCCGCGCCGCCGCATCGGGGGCCACGAAAAAGCCCAGCCCGCGCTTGTTGTAAATCACCTCCTGGCTTTGCAACAGGTCGTAGGTGCGCATCACGGTGTTGGGGTTCACTTGCAGCTCGGCGGCCAGGTCGCGCACCGACGGGATTTTGCCGTCGGGCGGCCACTGCTGGCGCAGGATATTCTCGCCCACGTAGCCGGCTATCTGGAGGTAAATGGCCTCATTATCATTAAATTCCATAGGATAGTAGGTTAAAGCTGCTTTTCGGTGAGGCGGGCGTAGGCGGCCAGCCACAGCAGCGGCAGCAGGGCCAGCAGCGGCAGCATAATGGGGCGCGCCTGTTCGCTGGTCAGCCTCACGGAGGAACCGTTGAGGAGGTTAACAGAACCCAGCGGCGTCGCCATTTTAAACTCTGGCCCTATTACACCCTTCATCACCTGATAGTTAATAAAAACTAAAACGGTAGTCGCCAGAAAGAACACAAAGGCCGTTTTGATAAACTGGTACTGCCGGAAGAAGATGCTGCCGTACAGCGCTACCCCGTGCAGCACCAGGAACACGGTACCCACGGTTACGACGGTCTCGGCATCGCCGAATATGTTGACCAGCGTTTCATTGCCAGGGCTTAAACTCAGTACCAGCCAGTCGGCCAGGTAAAAATCGGCCACGAACACCGCCAGGAATACGGGCAGCGAGAACAGCCAGGCTACCAGGTATTTCTCGAATTGCGAGGCCGGCAGCGTGAGGGCCAGCGCGGCGCGGCTGCCGCTGCCAAACTGCCCCAGCACCGTGCTGGTAAAAAAGCTGCCCGCACCCATCAGAAACAGGATGAACAGCACCGCCTGCCCGGCGTGACTGACGCCACCGCCCACATAAGAGACGAAGCCCAGGACCACCAACATGCCGCCCAGCAGCACGGCCGCGCCCAGGGCGTAGCTGGCCAGGTTTTCGGTGGTGTGCTTGCGCAGCAAGCGTCCAAAGCGCGAGAAACTAAAGAACTGGTTCATGCTGCAACTGCGTGAGGTAAGTAGCCAGCGCCGACGACGAGCCGGTGAGTGCATTGAATAAAATTTCTAAATCGACCTTGCTAAACGTTTCGCCATGATTGGGCCGGATAACCTGCTGCCCGCGCACCGACGGCTCGGCGTAGAGCGCCTCGGGCACCGCCGCGCCCGCCGGCGCGGTGCCGAAGTGCAGGCGCTCGGCCAGCTCATCGATGGTGGCATTGAGCACCACGCGGCGCTCGTGCAGCACCAGCACCGTGTCGATGAGGCTGTCGAGGTCGCGCACCTGGTGCGTCGAAATGATGACGCAGCGCTCCTCGCCCAGCGCCCGCGCCACGAGCTTGCGAAACTGCGCCTTGCTCGGAATGTCGAGGCCGTTGGTGGGCTCGTCGAGCACCAGCAGGCCGGTGTTAGTAGCCAAGGCAAAGGCAATCAGTACCTTCTTCTGCTGGCCAAAGCTGAGGGCCGTGAGCTTGGCGCCGGCCGGCACCTCCAGTTCGCGCAGGTAGTCGTGGAAGGCGGCCGCGTCGAAGCGCGGGTAGAAGCCGCCAGTGCCGGCCGCCAGCTGCGTGGCCGTGATGGCGGGCACCTGCACGTCTTCGGGCAGGAAAAACAGGTCTTGCAGAGTATCGGGGCGGCGGCGGGCGGCGGCGTGGCCGTCGAGCTCGCAGGTGCCCGACACCGGGAAGGCCAGCCCTACGATGTTTTTGAGCAGCGTGGACTTGCCCGCCCCGTTTTTGCCGAGTAGGCCGTAGATGCGGCCGCGCTGCAAGTCGAGGTTGAGGTTTTCGAGCTGGAGCGCCCGGCGGGAGTAGCCGAAGTGCAGGTTGCGGATGCGGACCATTGGCATGGCGTTTTAGTGTATTACTAAACTAGTACACTGCAAATGTAGGCGCGTCCGTCAAATTCCGGCTACTCCCAGAATTATTTTTTTACTCCCTCTCTTCCTACCTGCGCCATTTTACCCGCAATCCGCCTGGCACACAGCATTTCTAGCGCCTACCGAGCAAACGCATCGGCGCTATTCATTCTTCTCCCCACCTGGCCGGCAACAAGCAAAGCCTATGCTTCCGTAACCGGCTGCCCCAGCAAAGCGTAGTATTCGAGCAGTAGCGCGCGCACATCCCGGCCTTCCGCGAGGCGCTCAAAGCTGGTCGCCGCTACCTCCCCTACCGCCATAAACAGGTGGTAGAGATAGATACCCGCTTCCCTCGCATAAATGCCGGCCATACCTGCGCGCTTAAGGCATTCTTCCAGTTCGATGGTGATGGGTAGTGAGCCGCCGGTGCTGCCGCTCAGCCCTTCCCGCTGGCTTTCATAAAAAGCAGCGTATTGCGTTTGAGTCTCAAAAAATAAATGCACTAGCGAGTAAGCATACTCCATTTCACAATCGGCCAGAAACAGGTGCATCGTGGATACATAATCGCACCCCAGGTCAATTGCTACGTCTCTCGACTTAGCAATCAGGTCTTTCGTTTCCTGCGGAAATGCTGGCTCACTGGTTTTATTACCTAGCAATAGCTTTAGTAGCATGCCATCGTTCAGCAAGCCGTGGCGCTCGGCCGGCACCAGATTGGCAACGATATCCACCAGTGCAAATACCAGCATAAAGAACATAAACAGCTTAAAAAAGCCGTGCGTGTCAAACGCCAGTACGCCGGCAAAGCCAATGGCGGCCACCAGGTAAGAAGTGGCTACGCCACCTATCATAATGAAGAATTGCTGAGTTTTGGATAAGCCCTCCGGCGAATGAACGCACAGGCCGCGCATCCAGAAAATATTATACTTCGCCCATATCTCCAGCAGCCCTATTCTTATGGTAAAGGCTTTTTCGCGTTCGCCATAGGAGCCCAGGTATAGCTCGACTTTTTTACGAGTAAAAAGCAGGGCTGGCAGCGCGTGACCCAACTCGTGCAACAGGGTCGTAAACGGCCGCGTGAGGGCCGCAAAGCACAGCACCATCGCGTATATCATCACTAGCACCATTGTTTCAGGCTGGGGTTAAGCCGCTTGCCAATATACTACCCCATCCCAGCGCCCGCCCACGCAGGTAGGGCGCGGCAGTTTTTTTTCGCTCTCGGCAGCAGGTAGCCAGAAAGAAAACCGGGCGCCAAACAGCGTTCGCACCGCCCACCGCGCCCGGCCCCCGATGCACCTTAGTCGGGCTGCGAGGGCAGCTTTTCTACTGGCTGCGCCTTGGCGTTTTTATGGAACAGCTTGTAAGTCAGATTAACGACCACGTTGTTCTTGGCCGCCGTGTTTTGCAGAATGAACTGCCCCTGGCTACTGGTATAGTTATAGTTGGCCTGGTTCACGTAGCCGACCTGCAAAAACAGGTGCTTATTGAACTGGTAGCCCACGCCGCCATACACGCGGTTGCGCTCGAAAACCGGGCCTTTGGGATTGAGAAAAATCTCGTCGTAAGCCACCAGAAAAACGGTGCCGGGCTCGATTTTCTTGTTATTGAGCGGCAAAAAAGCATTGAAGCGGTAGCGGAAGCGCTGCCGAAACTCGGTGCGGTCGTCGCGGAACGTAAACCAGCGCTGCTCGATGCGGTAGCGGTGCTCGATTTTGAGGCGGTGCGAATACTGGGTGAGAATAATCTGCTCCCAGAGGCGCTTTTCCGAGTTGAGCGGCCCCGCGCCCAGGTCCTGATAATCAGAGGTAGTGTATCGCCCGCCGGCTATGCCCAGGGTAAAATTGGGGTCGATGTCGAAGGTCGCCCCGCCCTTCAATTCGCTGTAGAAATACTGCCGAAATACGGCATTGGTGCGCGCCTGCGCCTCGACAAAGCCGCCCCAGCGGTTAGTGGCCGAGCCCGGCAGCTGCACCGTGCCCACGAGCCAGCTGCCCCAGGGCTGCACGGGGTTGAGTACCTGGGCGTGCGCTGCATCGGCGGCACCCAGGCCCAGTACTAGCCCCGCGAAAGTAGAAATACGCATGTAGTAATACCAGCAATCCAATTTGATAACGATTGCGTCACAAAGGTAAGGCTGCGCTTTAGGCCTGGCCAACCGGGCAGCAAGCTTGACGCGCCCGGCACTGCCCGGCGTGCATGGCACAAACGCAGCACGCGCAGCCCACAGTACACCGGCCGCTACAGCTGCACCAGTAGCGGCCCCGGCCCCGGCTTTGGAATTTTGTAGGTTTTCAGAAACGCTTTTACGGCGGCCGGGTCGTGGGCCATTGCCGCCAAATCGGCTTCAATCTGCTTGATTTTAGCGTCGAGCTGCGCTTTTTGCGCCCGGTAGTCGTAGTCCATCGCGGCGGGCGTGGGCGTGTAGTAGTAGGGCTTGCCGGTGAAGCCGGACAACTCCATTTGCTCGAGGTACAGGGCTTCGTCGAGCTCGCGGGCCTGCTCTTTCAGCAGCTTGTTGTAATACTTGAGCTGGTCTTCGGCCAGGTTTTCGAGGTGGCTCTGGTCGATGCGCTGCAGCTCCAGCTGCAGGCGCAGCAGGGTCAGCAGCTCGCTGGCTTCGTAGGCGGCGGTCGCGCGTTGGAGCAGCTCGGTTTTGCGGGCTTTTTCGGCTTCGTCGGGCTCGCGGTCGGGGTGCAGGTGCTTCACCAGGTCGAGGTATAGCGTGCGCACGGCTTTGGTGATATTTTTTTCCTCGGCCTGCTTTTTCTCTTCGGCGGCCTGCTGCTTGGGGCTTTTTTTGCGCTGGGCGCGGCGCTCGGCTTGCTGGCGTTCCTGCTCGGCGTATTCGGCTTCTTCCTCGGCCATTTTCTGGCCCACGTAGGCCTGAAATTTCTCGGGCGTACTCAGGTCGGCGGCGGGGTCAAACTCGATGCCGAACTGCTGGCTAAACAGCGCCTTCATCAGCTCGGCGGCCTGTTTATCCAGCGCCCGGTCTTCCTCTTCGGTGGGCGGCGGGCCAGCGTATTTCTCGATGATGGGCTGCACCTCGGGAAAGCCCAGCCGGGGCAGGTCGGCGCAGGCAAAGCCGATGAGGTCGGCGATTTTGGCGCGCTCGCCCTTGGTGAGCCTGGGCTTGGCCGCGTCGTGGGCGTGGTCGAGCAGGCGCACGAGCGCGGCGCGGTGGGCGTTGTGCTGGCGTTGCAGGGGCCGGTACTCGTCTTGCACGCGCTGGCGCAGCCGGGTAGCCGCGTTGCGGAAGTCGGCCACCGTCTTTTCGAGCTTGGCAATGCGCTTGGTGAGGCGGTTAAATTCCTTCTGGGCCTTTGAGAGGGCGCTGTTATCGGCCGCCACGGTGGGGATGTAGACGAGCGGCGCGGCAGGAGCGGCAGGTTTGTTGGCCATCGGACGGAGGTTGGTTGATACCGTTCAAGCAGTTGGAAAGTGCGAAACTAACCGTCATGCGGAGCGCAACGGAGTCGAAGCATCGCTACCGCGCCGTTGGATGAAGCGATTTGCAGTACCCGCTTGCTTACCAGAATAAAAATGCACCTGTGCCTTCATCCCATGCTGTTTCGTAGCCAAAGGCAGAAAAGAAGCCGTGGATTCGGCTTTGAAAATCCATCCAGCCGCTTCCATTGGCGTGCGCCTGGCCTACTATGCCATTTATGCACAAAGCAATTGCTTCAAAGTCCGCTTTAGTATAGTTGTCTTTAGCTGAAATCAAAGCTGCTATTTGGGAAACAACGTCATACTCGCTTTTTCTCCAGGAATGCCAATTACAGTCCTCCGCTACCATCTTAAAATAGCCAACTATCTCGACCAGGCTTTGCCTGGCATTTTCCTGCTTTGCCGTCATAGCCTTCGCATCGGCAGCGCGCCCGTTCAATCGAGGTACGAGTAGCAGCCACAATTTCTTCCACATCATGCTAATGCTCACTGGTATGGTAATGAGGCCTTTACTCATATTCCCATGATTAATCGCCCCTACAGCTTAAACGCTACCTCCGGCTGGCCGCCCTTCACGGCATTGAAGGCCTTAACCATGCCGTCGGCCGATATTTTGATGGCGGTGCCGTGCGGGGCCAGGGTTTCGGTGGCGGCCAGGCGGCCGCCGCCCGTGCTACCGCCGCTGATTTTGATAATCGCGCCCACGGCCAACACCTCGCCCTGGTAGTTGAGAATCGTGGCGCCGTCGATGCCCACCAGCTCTTTGCGCAGGGCGCGGCTGAGGTGCTGAAACTTTTTGCCCTGCACCAGGCGGCTGAGGGCCTTGCTCTTGGCCGACGACGGGCGGGCCAGCAGGTCGGCTTCCTTGATGGTACTATCGGGGCTGCGGCCGCCGTCTTTTATCAGGTTTTTCTCGTTGGCGAGTGCCACGGCGGCCAGGCAGCCGCCGGTGCGGGCAAAGGACACGTCGAGCACGGTTTCGTACATGGCACGCTTCACGGCCGCCGAGCTGCCGGCCATGATGCGCACCGTCGAGTCGTGGTTGTAGTAGCTCCAGCCGCCGTTGCGCTTCGAGAAAAACAGCGTTTTATTCTTGAAAATCAGCACCTCGCCGTTGTTGGTGAGCGTAAAGCAAACCTTGTTTTTTTCGGCATAGTTGGCCACCGACATAAACCGCGACGGGGCGTAGGAATTGTTGGCCACCCCACCCTGCCGGAAGTCTACGTACTCGACCAGCGCGCCCCGCGCCGACACCAGTATGCCGCTCTCGACGCTGTTGGACAGCGGCGCGAAAAAGTCCTCCGTCAGCACCTCCAGTATCGATGGGTAGCGCTGGTCGGCGGCCCGCTGGTCGTCGAAGTCCACGACCAGCGTAAAGGTGGGCTTGCGCCCCTCATACGTGCGGGCCGACCAGTTTTCGAACCCATCCAGCAAGCCCGCCAGCATGGCGTATTCGGGCTCGCACAAAAACTTGCACAGCCCCAGCTCGATGGCGTAGCTGATAACGCGCTCCTGGTAGAGGGCGGGCGTCTGGTCAACGTTGGCCGCTATTTGGGCCACGATGGCTTCGACCAGCCGGGTATCGTCGCCGCTAAAGGGCTGGTGGCGGCGTATTTCGACCTTGTAGCCCGCCTTTTTGCTGGGGCTGATGTGCATGGCCCGCCCGTTGTTTTTCAGGGCCGCCAGCGCGTGCGGCTGGTTGGGCGCGGCTTCCTGGAGCTGCGGCGTCAGCACGGCCCCGGCCAGAATCGGGCAGATGTGGTTCTGAACGATAAGCCGGAATTCTTCGCCAGTCATGAGGTTTTGCGTTGCTACTGCGGCCGTGTACGGAGGCGGCCCCGGTGCGAGTTTAGCCCGGCCGTATCCTGCCTGGAAATCCGCTAATCCGGCAACACCCAAAAAGCCGCTGGTCAGGCGGCTTTTTGGGTGAAGGCAGGAATGCGGAAGTAGCGGGCCAGCCGCAGGGCCATTTATGCTTCACCTGCCTGCCTGAGTACAACTGGCGTCAGCTATGATAACGGGCGGCATTCTGCATATCGGCTAGTAGCTCCTCTTCCGTCAATTCAAAAACCGCCACGCCGTAGTCGGCCAGCAGCTCCATAAACGTGCGCTTGCTGTAGCCCGCCAGCTCGGCCGCCTGCCCCAGCGACAAGTCGCCCCGCTCGTAGAGGCGCGTGGCCAGCAGCATGGCGGCTTGCTTCGGCTCCAGGGCCAGGGTATCAGGAATTTGCAGGGTGAGGGTTTTCATTGGGCGTGGATGAAGGATGTCTCTAAGGTACGCTATGCTATTTATTTTCGATAGAATTACGCATTGTTTGCCCTTCTGGAAATAATTGCAAAAATTGACGGCCTAAAGCTTCATCCCGAAACCTTATCCAAGTTAGACTGCTATCCCAGCATATGATTTCTATCTCAGAAGTCTCCAAATAAAACGCTTCTGGCTCAGCCCACATCTGTCTATTGCCATCGGCATAAGGCAATTCCTCATTGGGCACATCAGGGATTTCACCCGACACACCGCAGAAAACGCCCCATACTACTTGTATATCCCGGTTAGCTACAGATTGCCAAAGAGCTTCACCTGACACTATTGCAAACTGTTTTTCAGTCTCCCAACTTATGTCCCAGGCTGGAATTTCCCGTGGTTCTTGGTCGTCAATAAAATGATACCGCAAGTCAGTAATCAACCAGTTTAGTGGTTCTATCTGCTGCCTTAACGGCGCAAGTAGTCGCTCAATATCAGTTTGCCAACGAAACTGAGCAGTATCTTCTAGCTGAATCGTCATACCTCACACCTGAATAACGCCCACGTTATACGCCTTCTCAATCGGCGCGTGATTAGCCGCGCTAATTCCCTCCGAAATAACCTTGCGGGTTTCGAGCGGGTCAATCACGGCGTCGACCCAGAGGCGCGCGGCGGCGTAGTAGGGCGATAATTGCTCGTCGTAGCGGGCCTTGATGCGGTCGAGCAGCTCCTTTTCGGCTTCGGGGGTGATGACTTCGCCCTTGGCTTTGAGCGAGGCGACTTGGATTTGGAGCAGCGTGTTGGCCGCCGCCGCGCCGCTCATCACGGCGAGCTGGGCGGTAGGCCAGGCCACGATGAGGCGCGGGTCGTAGGCCTTGCCACACATGGCGTAGTTGCCGGCGCCGTAGCTGTTGCCCACGATGACCGTAAACTTTGGTACTACGCTGTTGCTCATGGCGTTTACCATCTTCGCACCGTCCTTAATGATGCCGCCCTGCTCGCTCTGGCTGCCCACCATGAAGCCCGACACGTCGTGCAAAAACACCAGCGGAATACGCTTCTGGTTGCAGTTCATGATGAAGCGGGCGGCCTTGTCGGCCGAGTCGGAGTAAATAACGCCGCCCATCTGCATGCCGGTTTTCTTGCTCTTTACGATTTTGCGCTGGTTGGCCACGATGCCCACGGCCCAGCCATCGATGCGGGCCAGCCCGCAGATGAGCGTCTGGCCATACAGGTCTTTGTAGGGCTCAAACTCCGAGTTATCGACCAGCCGGTTGATGATGTCCATCATGTCGTAGGGCTTGGCGCGGTCGGCGGGCAGCTGGCC
>JAKONR010000131.1 GCA_022701825.1 Hymenobacteraceae bacterium
TGATGGCGGCTTGCAGCTTCTTGAAATATTCGCCGGGCATGTTAGCCCGCATTGCCTCCAAGTTGAACACGTTTTGGCCGAACGAGTCGGACCGGCGGTGTTTCTCGGGCGTTACCGTCAGCGCCTGACGCTGGTCGACCAACTCAAGAGCTTTGAAACGAAGAATAGCCATGAAATAAATGATGGGGTCAGTTTTCAGGGGCAAAAGTACGCTTGCTGAGTTTATTTTTGGGGATAACCCCCCAAAAAAGCGCCATTATCCGATTAAAAACGCTTAACAATGGCTTAACCCCCGTGAACATCAGCCAAACGAATGCGCGCGAAATCGACGTATGAGCGGGCAAGCGCTCGCGGTATTTGCCGCCGCCGCGTTCGCTTGCCCCGTAATTTTGCGCCATGCTTAACGCCCTGCTCGCCCGTTTTCGTATCTTTCGCCAGCAGCGGCGGCAGCAGCGCCGCTTCGGCAAAGTAGACCAAGTAGACCGGACCGCGCTGGCCCGGCAGGCCCCCCCGGCCCCCGGCCGGGTGCTGCTGGTGCGCAACGACTCGATAGGTGATTACCTGTTATTCAGGCCCTGGCTGCGGCTACTGGCCCAGCAGGTGCGCGGCCGGGGCCAGCACCTCACGCTGGCGGCCAATGCGCTGTGGGCGCCCCTGGCCCGCGCCTGGGACGCCGACTGCTTCGACGAGCTGCTGGTGGTGGAGTTCGGCCGCTTCCAAACTGATATGGCCTACCGCGCCGAGGTGCTGCACGGCATTGGGGCGGCGGGCTACGGCGCGGTTATTTACCCCCTACACGTGCGTGAGCCGGCCGTGGAAAACTTTTTCCGGTACCTGGCCGCGCCCGTGCGGGTGGGCAGCCAGGGCGAGCACCGGGCCGCGCCCTGGTTTCAAGTAATTGACCGCGAAGGCTATACCTGCCTGCTGCCCACCACGCGAGAAGTTTTGTTTGAGTACGACCGCAACGGCGAGTTTTACAGGAATTGGCAGGCCGCATTTGGCCACGCGATGGGCGCGACCATGGCACGGCCGCCGCTCCGCATTCCGCTGGCCGAGGCCGACGCGGCCCGCTTTGGGGCCTCGGCCGGCCGGCCGGCCATCGTGCTGTTTCCGGGGGCCAGCGCCCGGCAAAAGCGCTGGCCAGCCAGTCATTTTGCTCAGTTGGCGCAGGGCCTGCACCAGCGCTACGGCCGGCAGTATCGGCTGGTGGTGGCCGGCAGCGCGGCCGATGGCGAGCACGCCCGCCGCATCCAGGCGGCGGCCGGTGCGGCCGTGCCGCTCGAAAACCTGTGCGGCCAAACCAACCTACCCGAGTTGGCCGCGCTACTCAGCCAAGCCAGTCTACTAATAAGTAATGACACGGTGGCGGCGCACCTGGCCGTGCAGCTCGGCACGCCCTGCCTGGTGCTGCTGATGGGCGAGAACTACGGCAAATTCTTTCCCTACCCACCCGATTTGCACCAAGCGCCGTGCCGCTGCTTGTTTCCGCCAAATATGGAGGCGCGCTTCGCACAAGGCAACTTTGCGCCGCCCGGCCGCGACCCCGACATCGGCCGCATCGCGCCGATACGGGTGCTGGCGGCGGCGGCGCAGCTGCTGGTTGGTCCGTAAAACGGAGTGGCACTCCGTTGGGCGTTCGGGTGTTGCTAGCGGCTCAGCAGGCGCGAAACGGAATACCACTCCGCTTTACAGGCTGTACCTTTGCAGGCTTATGACTCCCCAAACCGTTGCTTTTTATACGCTGGGCTGCAAGCTCAATTTCTCCGAAACGTCGGCCCTGGGCCGGCAGTTTGAGGAGCGCGGCGTCGGCCGCGTCGAGTTTGAGCAGGGCGCTGATTTATACGTCGTAAACACCTGCTCGGTCACGGACCATGCCGACCGCAAGTGCCGCAAGGTGGTGCAGCAGGCCCTGAAGTACAACCCGCGGGCGTTCGTGGCCATCGTGGGCTGCTACGCCCAGCTCAAGCCCCAGGAAATCGCCACCATTCCGGGCGTGGGCGCGGTGCTGGGAGCGGCCGAAAAGTTTCGGCTGGCCGAGATTCTGGCCGAGCTGGAACTGCCGGCCCCCGCCGAGGCGGGCGCGGTGGCCGCGCCCGGCCGGGTTTTTGCCTCGCCCATTTCGGAAGCGACCGAGTTTCACCCGGCGCAGTCGCTGGGTGAGCGCACGCGCACCTTTTTGAAGGTGCAGGATGGCTGCGACTACTCGTGCTCGTTTTGCACCATTCCGCTGGCGCGGGGCGCGAGCCGCTCGGGCAGCGTGGCCTCGGTGGTGGAACGGGTGGAGACACTGGCCGCGCAGGGCGTAAAGGAAATCGTGCTGACGGGCGTAAACCTAGGCGATTTTGGCTTGCAAGGGCCGGAGCGCCAGCGCAAAGAAGACTTTACTCAATTGGTGCAAGCCTTGGACAAGGTCGAAGGCGTCCAGCGCTTTCGCATCAGTTCGTGCGAGCCCAACCTGCTCACCGACGAGATTATTCAGACCGTGGCGGCTTCGCGGCGCTTTATGCCGCACTTCCATTTGCCGCTGCAAAGCGGGTCGGATAAAATTCTGGGCCTTATGCGCCGCCGCTACCGCCGGGCGCTTTACGCCGAGCGCGTGGCCCGCATCAAGGAGCTGATGCCGCACGCGGGCATCGGAGTCGATGTCATCGTGGGCTTTCCTGGCGAAACGGAAGCCGATTTTCTGGAAACCTACCACTTCCTCAACGACCTACCCATCAGCTACCTACACGTCTTTCCGTACTCGGAGCGCGCCAATACGCTGGCCCCGAGCCTAAAAGGCCGCGTGCCCGAGCGCGTGCGCGGCGAGCGCACCACGCAGCTGCGCAGCTTGTCGGAAAAGAAAAAGCGCTTCTTCTATGAGCAGCACACGGGCTTCGAAACCAACGTGCTCTTCGAGGACGACGTGACCGATGGCCGGGTAGAGGGCTACACGCCCAATTACATCCGCGTAGCCGCTAAGTACGACCCGCTGCTAGTGGGCGAAGTGCGCCCGCTGCGCCTCACGCAGGCAAATGCGCTGGGGCTGATGGAGGCCGAAGAGGTTGGCATACTTATCTGAACCACGGATTAGAGCGGATTTTTCGGATGACGCGGATTTTGCAGACTCAAAAAGGCAGCCTTCGGGCTGCCTTTCGTGTTGTTGGCCAAGTGGCGAATCGAATACCAGGCACACAAAGCGAGCCATTTACAAAATCCGCGTCATCCAAAAAACCTGCTCTAATCCGTGGTTCAGATGGGTCGGCGCATCAAATCCAACATTTGTTGCATCAGCGCCTGACGTTCTAGTATCAGCTTTTGCTGCTCCAGCAGGTGCTGGTTGCGCTGCTCGGCCAAGGCTAGCTGGTGTTGCAGGTGCTGGGCGTGCAGGGCGGCCGTGAGGGTAGCGGCATCGAGCGCGGCGGGTGGGGCGGCCGGGGGCAATTGTGTAGCAGGCGCGGCAGGCACTGACTCAGGCAGTGCGCTTACCATTGCGGGCGCGGGAGCCGGTTGCTCAGCGGCGGTAGGGGCTGCGGTTGAAGCGGCTACCTGGGTAGCCGCTTCAACCGTAGGCAGCGGCGTTTCGGCGGGAGAAATGGGCGCGGCCGCAGCAGGCGGGCGGGCCGCTGAGACGGCAAAAAGCGGGGTAGGAAAAGCCGGGGCAACAGCGGCAACCTTGGGGGCGGCAGTAGCAGTCGGCGCAAAGCCCGGAGCAACGGGCACCGCGGCGGCCGGAGCTTCGGTGGCGACAGGCGCGGGTGCGCTAGCTTCGCTTAGTAGCATAGGGCCTTTGCCGCGCAGCAGCCACTCGATAGATACATTTGGGTACACATCAACGACCTTATTCATAAGGTCAAAACCCGGCTTATTGCGCTCATCCACCAAATGTTGAATAACCGTTGCCGTCTTGTCAAGCGAGATGGCAAAGGCATTCTTGCTCATGCCTAGCGCTTGAATAAGCTGAGAAAATCGCTGGCCGACAGAAGATGAAGCAGACATTATGCAAATGTGTAATTTACACAAATGTATAGTACGCAATTTATTTTCCCGTAGGTAATCACTGAATAACTAGCGAAAGTACTTTGCCCCAACAAAAAAGGCCCACCAACCGGTGGGCCTTTTCAACTCTAAACGCTACTCCCTATCTCTGAAAAAGAAGTCAGCCCGCGTAGCGGGCGCATCTGTGAAATCCGTTTAATCCGTTTGAATCTGCGGTCAATTAGCGTTTACTCGTAGCGCAGGCTCTCAATCGGGTCGAGCGCCGCCGCCTTGCCGGCCGGGTACGAGCCGGCAATCAGCCCCACGGTGATGCAGATGGTAAGCCCCACCCCTATCCACACCCAGGGTATCAGAAACGAGGCGCTGCCGATGAAGAGCGCCGAGGCATTGCCCATGGCGATGCCGAGCACGATGCCCAG
>JAKONR010000134.1 GCA_022701825.1 Hymenobacteraceae bacterium
CGCAGAAAGAAGTTCTTGAGGTCGTTAACGTTCGAGTTATCAAGGTCTTTCAAATAGCCTATAGTCAGCCACGAGTACGGGTGGCCGTAGGGGTACAGCGTCTTCGACACGTACTCGCTGGCTAGGCCGTAGGGGCGGTTGTCGTAGTTCTGGCCGCGCTCGTTTTTCACGGTAGCGCGCTGAATCTCAAATTTTTTCTGGCTCACCGCGTCGAGCAAAAAACCCATGCGGTCGGCCTCCAACCACATCGCCGTTTCGAGCTGGTTGCTCGGCACGGTCTCGAAGTAGTTGGTGCGGTCTTGGTTGGTAGTGCCGTTCAGGTTGCCGCCAGCGGCGGTCACGAGCTTGAAGTGCTGCTGGTCGCCGACGTGGTCGGAGCCCTGAAACATCATGTGCTCGAAGAAGTGGGCGAAGCCCGACTTGCCAATCTGCTCGCGGGCCGAGCCCACGTGGTAGGTTACGTCTACGTGCACCAGCGGGTCGGAGTGGTCTTCGGCCACAATAACGGTCAGGCCGTTGGGCAGCACGTACTTCTCATAGGGAATGACGAGCTCGCCGGGCTTTTTGGTTACTTTTTCGACGAGGCGTGCGCCGGTAGCGCCCACCGGGGCTTTCACCGTGGGCGGCTTGGGCGTGGTCGATTTGGTGCCGGCAGGCTTGGCAGCCGGTTTTTGCTGAGCGGCGGCCGGCACGGTAGCTAGCGCCAAACCAAGCCCGCACAGCCACGGGTAGAGAGTAGGTACTTTCATAAGAAGAAAAAGGATAAAAACCGGTCAAAGGTGGGTAACCGGACTGCAATGTTACTCGCCAAAAGGCTTTCGGCATTACGGTTGGCGCGGCGTGGCTAGGGCTTTTTTCTATCGCTAACCCCGGCCGTAGTTTTGCCGCCCGCGCGCTTGGTGCAGCTCTCAGCCAGCGGCTACGCTACCAAAAGAAGCCCCGGCTGCTGGAGCAGCCGGGGCTTCGAGAAATGCGGCCGGTAGTACGAAGCGCTTTTTTTCGGATGGAGATGCTTGCCTGAAAATGGCTGTCATGCTGACGAAGGAAGCATCCTATCATACCAGCATAAAGCCGCTCTGACCTGACAAGATGCTTCCTTCTTCAGCACGACAGATGCTCTCAGTGACAGTTATTTCCGAATCAGCGCGCCCGCCTGCTTTTCAAACTGCTGAATCAGCTTTTGCATTACCTGGTCGATAGCCTGGTCGGTGAGCGTCTGGGTGGGGTCTTGCAGGGTAAAGCTGACGGAGTACGACTTTTTGCCCGCTTCCAGCCGGTCGCCGGCGTACACGTCAAACACGTTCACGTCGTGCAGCAGCTTCTTTTCAGTGCGCTGCGCGATGGTGCGCAGCTGGTCGAACGTCACCGCCTGGTCTACCACCAGCGACAAGTCGCGGCGCACTTCCGGGAACTTGGGCAGCTCGCGGGCCACCAGCGTGGCCTTGTATTTCTTGAGCAGCCAGTCCCAATCCAGCTCGGCGTACCACACGGGCTGGCTCACGTCGAGGCGCTTGAGCACGGCCGGCGACACCGCGCCGACGTTGGCTACGGGCTGGTTTTGGGCCAGCAGCGTGAGGCCGCCCGCCAGATAGGGGTGCTGCGTGGGCTGCGACGCGGGCTGCGGGTGGCCCAGCGCCGCCAGCACCTGCTGCACCGCGCCCGCCACGTCGTGGTAGGCGGCTTTTTGGCTGGCGTGCTGCCAGGTTTCGGCGGTAGCGTTGCCGGTCAGGTAAATGGCCAGCACGTTCTTTTCCTTGTATTTGCCGTTGTCGGCGAGGTGGTAGGTTTTACCAAACTCATAGAGCTTCAAATCGCGCTGGCGGCGGTTGAGGTTGTGGCGCACCACTTCGAGGCCCGAGGTCAGCAGCGTGGGCCGCATGATGTTCAAATCCTGGCTATTATAGTTTAGAATCCGTACCAGCGACGCGTCGGGCGCATCAGCTTTCTCAAAGTACTGCGAATTGGTGAGCGAGTTGGTCAGAATCTCCGAAAAGCCCTGGCCGCTGAGCAAGTCAGCTACTTTCTGGCGCACCACCTCGGGGTCGGGGTTGGGGAAGCCCGACAGGAACGACGCCGAATTGTGGGGTTTCAGGGCCACGTTGTTGAAGCCGTAGATGCGCAAAATTTCCTCGATTACGTCGGCCTCGCGGGTCACGTCCACCTTGTAGGGCGGCACGGCGAGGGTCCAGGTCGTTTCTGGTTGCTCGGCGGTAGTTTCTTCTTCAATCTTAATGCCCAAGCCGGTCAGGATTTCTCGGATGCGCTCCTCCCCTATCTCCTGGCCGATGAGCCGGGTTACGCGGCTTAGGCGCAGGCGCACCTGGTTATTAGGAATGAGGTGCGGGAACACATCGACCACCGGCGCGGCGATGCGGGCCCCGGCTACTTCTTGCAGCAGCAGCGCGGCGCGCTTCAGCGCGGTGGGCACCATGTAAGGGTCGGTGCCGCGCTCGAAGCGGAACGAGGCATCGGTTTTGAGGCCGTGCAGCTGGCTGGTGCGGCGCACCACGGCTGGCGCGAAGTAGGCGCTTTCCAGCACCACGCGGGTCGTGGCATTGCTCACGCCCGAGGTTTTGCCCCCGAATACGCCGGCCAGCGCCATTGCCGCGCCGTAGGCGTCGGCAATCACCAGGTCTTCGGCCGCCAGCGTGCGCTCTACCCCGTCCAGCGTGGTGAATTTTTCACCGGCTTCGGCGCGCTTCACGCGGATTTTATTGCCCGCAATCTGGTTGGCATCAAAGGCGTGCAGCGGCTGGCCCAGCTCGTGTAGTACGAAGTTGGTCACGTCCACTACGTTGTTAATGGGCGAGAGGCCGATGCTGCGCAGGCGGCGCTGGAGCCACTCGGGCGACGGGCCAACCTGCACGTTATCAAGCAGCAGGCCGGCGTAGCGCGGGCACGCCTGGTCATCTTCAATCTCTACTTCGATATTCTCGCCGCGCGTGGGCGCGGCAAAGGCGCTCACGTCGGGCAAGTGGGCGGGCTCACCCAGCAGGGCGCGCAGCTCGCGGGCCACGCCGTAGTGCGAGGCGGCGTCGGCGCGGTTAGGCGTGAGGCCAATTTCAATCTCCGTATCCGAGCCCAGGCCGAAGTACTCGGCGGCCGGCGTGCCGTCGGGCAGGTCGGTGTCGAGCACCATAATGCCGGCGTGCGACTGCCCCAGGCCGATTTCGTCCTCGGCGCAAA
>JAKONR010000185.1 GCA_022701825.1 Hymenobacteraceae bacterium
GAAATTCGATTTGGCTCTAAAAAAACCTTCCTGAGCAGCGGGCTTAGGAAGGTTTTCTTTGGAGTAAGAAGTACCTGCTAGCCCGCGAGGGTAGGAATAATGACCACGGAAATGACCGGTAGCAGGACGTAGCGCATGGCTAGGATTGAGAAAAAGCGAGTATAAAAAAAGCCATCCTGGGTGAGGATGGCTGTTAGCGTTCAGGTGGTTAACCTAGCTGCATAGCATCCTCGCTCCCCGTGAAATAATCACGGCGATGACGCTAATAATGACGAACAGCTGGGCTTGCATGGCGCAAACGTACAGCCGGCGGCGAGCTTTTTCACTAGGGTAGGCGTTTTTTATCGAGAAATGTTGCGCGGACTTTGTAGTCCGCGATAGGCGAGTGGCCCTTGAAACGCGGACTATAAAGTCCGCGCAACTTTAAATAATCGTGCTCACGCCTACCGCAATGTTGTGGGCGTTCCACTGCTGCTCGTTCGAGTTGGCAATCCAAAAGGCCACGTAGCTACCCACCTGCTCGGTGGTATAGGGAGCGGTCGGGTTCAACTCGGGCGTCAGAATCTGGTTGGTTAGTGCCTCGTCCACGGCCTCGCGCACCAGGGCGGCTTCTTCGGCGAGCCCTAGGTGGTCGAGCAGCATGGCGGCCGATAAAATTGCGGCCAGCGGGTTGGCGATGCCTTTGCCCTTAGCCTGGGGGTAGGAGCCGTGAATAGGCTCAAACACCGCCACTTCAGCGCCCACTGAGGCGGAGGGCAGCAGGCCCATCGAGCCGGCAATCACTGAGGCTTCGTCCGAAATGATGTCGCCGAACATGTTCTCGGTCAGCATCACGTCAAACTGCTTGGGATTGGTGATAATCTGCATCGCGGCATTGTCCACGAACAGGTAATCGACCTCAACCTCCGGGTATTGCGACGCAATTTCGCGCACTACTTCGCGCCACAAGCGCGACGTTTCCAGCACGTTGGCCTTGTCTACCAGCGTGAGGTGCTGGCGGCGGCTGGCGGCCGACTGAAACGCCAGGTGCGCAATGCGCTCGATTTCGGGACGCGAATACGTGCAGTTATCGTAAGCCGAGCCGTCGGCCGTGCGGCCTTTCTCGCCGAAATAAATGCCGCCCGTCAACTCCCGGAAAATTACGAGGTCCGTGCCTTCGATGCGGTCCGACTTCAGTGGCGAATGCTTCAGCAGGGCCTTATAGGCCGTCACGGGGCGAATGTTGGCAAACAAGCCTAGCTCCTTGCGCATGCGCAGCAAGCCCTGTTCGGGGCGCACTTTGGCGGTGGGGTCGTTGTCATATTTCGGGTCGCCGATGGCGCCAAATAGCACCGCGTCGGAGGCGCGGCAGGCGGCGAGGGTCTCGTCGGGCAGCGGGTTGCCGGTGGCGTCGATGGCGCAGGCGCCCACTAGGTGCGATGTAAACTCGAAGCGATGGCCGAAGCGCTCGGCTACGGCGTCGAGCACTTTCACGGCCTGTCGACAGACTTCCGGCCCGATGCCATCACCAGGCAGCAAAGCTATTTTCTTGGTTACCATGTCCATGCTCGTTTTTGTTCGTAGGCCTCAATGGCCGATTTTTGATTTACTAAAAAGTCAATGTCGTCGTAGCCATTGACCAGGCACTCCTTTTTGTAGGGGTCGATGGCGAAGCTCACCGTTTCGCCCCAAGCCGGTACCGCCAGCGTCTGAGAGGGTAGGTCTACCACCAGCTCCAGCTGCGGGTCAGCCTCGATGGCGGCCAGCAGCAGCGCTAGCACCTCGTCGCTTACTTGCAGGGGTAGGAGGCCGGTATTCAGGGCGTTACCCCGAAAAATATCGGCGAAGTAGCTCGAAATAACGGTGCGAAAACCAGCGTCGTAGAGCGCCCAGGCAGCGTGCTCGCGGCTAGAGCCGCAACCGAAGTTTTTGCCGGCTACCAAAATCTGGCCGCTGTAGCGTGGGTTGTTCAGCACAAAGTCCGCTTTGGGCGAGCCGTCGGTGTTGTAGCGCCAGTCGCGAAATAGGTTTTCGCCAAAGCCCTCGCGGGTATTGGCTTTCAGAAAACGCGCCGGAATAATCTGGTCAGTATCAACGTTTTCGAAGGGGAGTGGCACGCCCGTAGTGTGCAGGGTCTGAAATTTTTCCATTAGTTCAGGTACTGCGTAATGTCAACGATGCGGCCTTGCACGGCCGTGATGGCGGCTACCAGCGGCGACGCCAGCAGTGTGCGTGAGCCCGGGCCCTGGCGCCCTTCAAAGTTGCGGTTGGAGGTAGCCACGCAGTACTTGCCAGCGGGTATTTTGTCCTCATTCATGGCCAAGCAAGCGCTGCAACCAGGCTCGCGCAATTCAAAGCCAGCTTCGGCCAGAATCTTGTCAATGCCTTCGGCAATTGCTTGTTGCTCAACTTGCTTGGAGCCGGGCACGATAATGGCCTCGACGTGCCCGGCCTTGTGCTTGCCCTGCACGTAGGCGGCCACGGTGCGCAGGTCTTCGATGCGCGAGTTGGTGCAGCTACCGATAAACACGTAGTCGATTTGCTTACCTAGGAGCGACTCGCCGCGTTCGAAGCCCATGTATTTCAATGACTTGTCGAAGCTTTCGGCTTCGGCGTCGGGCACTTGGCTCGGCACGTGGCCGGTGAGCGGAATGCCCATACCGGGGTTGGTGCCGTAGGTAATCATGGGCGTGATGTCGGCCGCGTCGTACACAAACTCGGCGTCAAATACCGAGTCCTCGTCCGAATACAGCGTTTCCCAGTAGGCCAAAGCCTGCTCCCAGGCCTCGCCTTTCGGTGCGAAGGGCCGGCCCTCGACATAGGCAAATGTGGTGGCATCGGGGGCGATGAGGCCACCGCGGGCACCCATCTCGATGCTCATGTTGCAAACCGTCATGCGGCCTTCCATGCTCAGGCTACGCACTGCGCTGCCCGCGTACTCCACAAAATAGCCGGTAGCGCCGCCCGTGCCGAGCTGCGAGATGATATAGAGAATCAAGTCCTTGGCCGTGACGCCGGGCCGTAGCGTGCCTTCTACGGCCACGCGCATCCGCTTGGGGCGCGTGAGCAGCAGGCACTGCGAAGCCATCACTTGGGCCACCTGGCTGGTGCCGATGCCGAAGGCCACTGCCCCAAACGCGCCGTGCGTGGAGGTATGGCTGTCGCCGCACACCATCGTCAGGCCCGGCTGCGTGAGGCCCAACTCCGGCCCGATAACGTGCACAATGCCTTGGCGCTGATGACCTAGGCCGTACAACTCAATGCCGTATTTCTGGCAATTCTCAGTCAGCTTATCCACCTGCGAGCGCGAAAGTGGCTCCGCGATGGGTAGGTGCTGGTTGAGGGTCGGCACGTTGTGGTCGGCCGTGGCGATAATCTGGCTAGGGCGGAACAGAGGTAGGTTGCGCGCCGCTAGTTCATCAAAAGCCTGGGGGCTAGTTACTTCGTGAATCAGGTGGCGGTCGATGTACACCACGTCCTGCCCGCTCGCGATGGAGCGAACGACGTGGGCATCCCATATTTTGTCGACTAAGGACCGGGCCATTATTGTAGATATAATCTTTATTTGCGTTTGTCATGCTGAGCTTGCCGAAGCATCTCTACCGCTTCATCCAAACCGTTAGACGGTGCAATAGAGATGCTTCGGCAAGCTCAGCATGACAAACGTAATGTTGTAAGTATTTGATAGGTAGAATAAAAAGACTAAGGAAACGAAGCAACAGGGGGAAGTTTTGGTCGAGTCAACGAGTGTGAAAGAACGGCGTTATTGGGTTGTTAACCCGACCCCCTGACTTCCCTGCTCCCACCCACTGGCAGCGCCTGCCACCCCGTTTCCTTAGCCCGATTAGCCGACGGCTACTAGTTTTTCTTGCTCAATAAGGATATGTAAGTCGTTGTCAATGACCTCGCGCTGGCGGTCGGCGAGCTGCAAGAAGCTAGCATAGGCGGCATTCAGGGCCGGTCGCTCTAGGTTGTAGCCGAGCTTTTGTAGGCGATAAGCCAAGGCAGCGCGGCCCGAGCGAGCGGTGAGTACGATGGTCGAATCCACGGCGCCAACTTCCTTAGGGTCAATAATCTCGTAGGTTTCGCGGCACTTAATCACGCCATCTTGGTGGATGCCGCTGCTGTGCGCGAAGGCGTTGGCGCCCACGATAGCCTTGTTGGCTTGCACGGGCAT
>JAKONR010000186.1 GCA_022701825.1 Hymenobacteraceae bacterium
CTTGTTTTATGACTCCTCTCACTGATTCTGCCTTACGGCAGGCATTCGACATTCTTTGCCAAACGACAACGGATATAAGTGATTTCGAATGGGTGTCTTTCCAGGATGGCAGGCAGCTTTACACTAGAACTTTTTCGGTTGAGCAGGCCGCTAAATTGGAGATAATTGGCATAACTGGTGATGGCAGCAGCATAGCCTGCTGGCACGAACCAGGCTGCGTTGCACCTAGCTTACCCGTCGTGTGGATAGGCAGCGAGGGAATTGCTAGTGTGTTTGCTGATTCCTTCGCAGATTTTCTTTCATTACTGCCCTACGGCACTGGTTATATCGACGATATATTATTTAACTATCATCTAGAGCGTTCCTCTCCCGGTCGCTACGCAACCGACTTCACGCAGGCCTCCGCACACGGCGCACTGGCCGCAAACGCGGAAGAACATACTGACCACTTTGCCTACGTGGAATGGCTTACGCACACTGCTGAACTTTCCATCGCGTCTGACCCAATAACAGTGATAGACCATGCCCGTCAGATGCATAGTAATTTTGAGCAATGGATGGAACTAGTTAACTAAGCAGTTTTACTTACTGTAAAGACACTATGTTAGCTGCGGTGAGGCTGAAACCATAAACAAGTCGACAACGCTGCGGCAGACCGAGCCGGCCGCCCAGGCCCTGCCCGGCGTTTTTGGCGCGGCTGCTGCCCGTGGCCCTGGACTTTCTGGCCCGCACCTTCGGCCTCGACCAGCTGCCCCGGCTGCTGCGCCTGGGCCTGGAGACCCTGCGACTGCGTAGTTTGCGAATCGGTATAAGCGGCCAGTAGCCCTATCATCCCCAACAATTTCACAAACTACTTTATATGGCAAGATACTATTTTCGAGCCGTGCGGCAGATAACCGATAAGGCAGATGAATACTTTGATATCAGCCCCGGGGAAAGCTACGAGTTGCCTGCCGAAGAACTGGCTCTGCTGCCGCACCCCGAATGGATATCTGAACAGATACTGACCTTTAGTAAAACATTCAACGGTGTGCTTTTCACCTGGAAGTCGCGGCCCGAGAGCGTGGGGCGGCCCTGCCAGGGCAAGCTGCACCTGCAGCCCCTGCAGGATATCTACGGTGACTGGCAGGGCATCGTGTACTTCGACGGCCACCTGGCCCCCGCCGAGCCCCGCCTGCGCCACTTCAAGGTGCTCGACTTCTTCGCCGACGAGGCCGGCGTGGGCTTCTACCACGACGAGGCCCAGGACCGCGCGCTGCACCTCTACGTGTTTCAGGAGTACGGCCCGCTGCCGCTCGGCGTCGACTTCGACGGCTACCTGCGCCTGCTCAGCCAGTCGCTGGCCCACAGCCACTGGCCCTACCTGCTGGCCGAGCTGGCCGCGCACGTGGCCACCGAGCCTGACCAGCCCTTTGCCGGCCCCCACACCCCCAACGCCCGCATTTTTGTGGAGGACATGACCAGCCAGACCGATTTCAGCCTGGCTGAGTTTGTCGCCCTCTACCACCAGGTGCGTCTGCCCGGCTAGAGGAGAAACGGTAATCAGCCCGTAGCCCAAGTTATTAGCGCCCTTGGAACGTAGCGCGCATATCATTTACTATCAATTAACTAAAGCCGCCGGGCTGACCTCTGTTATATCCGCTTCGCATCCCTGCTGGCTGGGCCGTCATCACCAATTGGTTTGACGAACGGCCATTCTCTGACAACCACGACGAGAATATTTTTTACTACAGCGATGACTGCCTGCTCATTGAGCAGGTAGCCTACGGCAAGCTTGGTCCGTTCTGGTCTACCTTCCCCGAAAGCTACCGGGTGCAGGTCGGCTGGTATCCATCTGCCAACCCCGATGGTGCCTACGAATTAGTATTCAGCAAGGCGGGTGCCGACCCCACTGATGCTGATATTGTGCTGCTCCGCTTCGAGTCGCGGGAGAAACGGCTCGTGCAAGAAAAGATTGACCTATGCCTGGAGCTCGGTGCCAGGGGGTTCACCGAAGAAGAACTCCGGCAACTGCTTGCCGAAACGGCGCACTGACGCAGTTTCATCCAACGATACCCATACCCTACCCACGTGGGCTGTGGCTGGTAAAACAACAACGACACAGTACTTGGCCCGAAAAACGCGCACTCATTTTCATAACAACGGCATCGGCTAGCGCGGCACAGGCATAGATGCTTTATTGAGCAGTAGTCTGTTTTGAAATAACTGACAGCTACTTACCGGACTCAAGGCGCGCCAGGGCCTTCTCTATAGCGGGCAGGTAGTGGCTGCGGTAGCCGTCACCGCCCCAGCAGGCCAGTTGCCAGCCATCCACAAAACCGTAGGAAATGCCCGCCAGTATGTACCCGGCCAAGCCAACGGGCAGGGGTAGCTCGTCGTCTTTGCTGTGCAGAAATACCAGCCGCGCCTGGGCCACATCGGCAGTAGCGTAGGCCGCCGCGTCGGCCGCCGGGTTAGGATTGTGGGCCGGGTCGGGTTCGTGGGGTGGGTTAGTACTGTAAGGGGCATGGTCGTAGCCGCGCGGCTGGCCCGGCCCATAGGCCACCAGCCAGGTGCCATATTCGGGCTGTGGCATATCGATGCGCAGTGACAAGGTGCCCGGCCCGAAAAACGTGTAGCCGTTTTCATACAAAGCCCCAGCTTAAATGGCAGCCGTTCATGAGCTCGTAGAGGTCTACCAGTTCGGGGGGTAGCAGGCGCGGGTTGGCGCGGTAGTGGGCAACCAGCTCGGGGGAGGCCGGCGCGCCTACAAGCCAGTTTTCGTAGTCCGACGTGTTGCGGTGCTGGCGCAGGTCGCGGGAGAACTTCAGCAGGGCCGCCACGGCTTCGGCCAGCGTGGGGGTAGTAGAATTGGGCATAGCTACAAAACAATGCATTAGACTCGGCCATAAACATACCACGAAACTGGGCACCATGAGGTAGCCCCAGTCTGCATGTGGGCGATAAACAGCGCCACCTTAGCCATTACCCAGCTGCCCGACAAACTTTCAACAAAAGCACAACCGTTCATTTATGACTTGCGCAACAGCCTGCCCGAGCTGTTTCTGCACGCCGACTGGTTGGTTATCGACGAAAAGCGCGACTACTTCGACTAGGCCAAAAAGTATAAGCAGTAGCCGGATGGCGCTGGCAGCAAGCGCACTTGCGCTGCCAATGGGTAACGCAAATTTCTGGTAGCTGCTGAAAAGCGTTGCCCTGCGTTTGCCGCAGCTAGCCGTCCTGCTTTTGCTGCGAAGGCCGCCGTTATCTTTCCCCCAGCTAATTCTGCCGCTTCCTGCCCGTGAGTTCTTCCATCGCTACCACCCTGCACCGCATCCAGGCCCGGTGTCAGCAATTGTTTACCGCTACCGTCTACCTGAGTGGGGAGCCAGTCGACGAAGACAGCGTGCGGGCGCAGCTGCCCCACCCGGAGTGGATTCCGGAGTCGGTATGGCGATACGCCCGGGCGATGAATGGCTTGGATATCGAGTGGTATCAGCGCGATGCGGCGGGAAAAATACTAGGGACAGGTAAAATCGGCTTACACAAGCTGGAAGACATATACGCGGCCCCAGACTGGGAGCATGACGTCGACTGGGACGACCCGGCGTCTGCCCGCATGCGCGTCTTTCAGCCGGTCGACTACTACGGCGAAGTTTCGTGGGCCGGCTTGTTTCACGATGAAGCGTGCGACCCGGGCTTATATATGTTCATCAGTGCCGAGGGCATGATGCCCTATCCCTTGCACCTAGATTTGGAGGGATACCTTGCGCTGCTGGAACACACGCTCGGGTATGGTGACTGGCCTTGGGCGATACTGGCCTTGCTTCCCGATGACGGTATTAACCCTATTTATCAGTATAATACCGATTATACCGATGAGTTCCGGCGCCGTATGCAGGTACTGGTGCCCGAATTCAGCTACGAAGCCTTTGTGGCCTGTTACGACCGGGTCCGACTGCGCGACTACTCGCCTTCCTTGTAAGCCCGCCTTTGCGCGCCGCTACGGGCCGCCGGCTCCGCCCTGGCCTGCCTGGCCGGGCCAGCAGCCCGCGCCTGATTCACGGCCCAGAGGCCGCCGAGAATACGCCCGATGCCCAACGAACCAGGCACTCGCAATGCTCATTTAAAACTTGTATTCGTGTATGATAATTGCTCCCCCTTTTGTTGAATGGCACATGCGCCGCGTATTGTTTTTGACAGCGCTAGCGATAGAGGAGCGCATGGAATACCTCTGGCATCAGAGCTATGGCATTTTAAAAAAGAAGCAGCTCACTCTATTTCGGCAAGAAGGTATCCCCGAAGTAGTATTGTCTTACGGTAGCAGCATAAACGGCTTACGGGTTGATTGGCAGGCGCGTGAGGGCGTGCGGCTGGCGGGCAGCATCAACCTGCTGCCCGTCGAGCGCATCTACGGCCCGCTCGACCCGGACGAGTTCCTGGTGCTGCCCGACGACCTGCCGGCAGTCCACCACTTCCGGCCCATCGACATGTTCAAGAACGACGCCTGCGTGGGCCTGCTCCACGACGAGCGGCGCAGCCCCGAGCTCTACTACTACGACGAAAGCGACCGAGACCCGATAGCTCTGGACCTGGACTTGCAGGGCTACATTTCGCTGTTGCAGTTCACCTGGGGCTTTTCCAACTGGCAGTTGCTGCTGGTGGAGCTGGCCGGCCCTGCCGGCCCGGCCCGCCCCTACCGCCTGCGGCCCGATTCGCTCGCCAGCAACACCCTTCAGGACCTGCTGCCGCTGGTGGCCCAGCAAATTCCCGACTGGAACCTGGACGCATTCGTGGCCCACTACGACTTGGTGAAGCTATCGGCCCAGCCCAGCGGGCAGCCATAACGCAGGCGCATAGCCCTACCGGGCAGATTTGTGTGAACCGGGTAAATAATACTTTTGCCTGGTAAGGAGCATTTGCGGCGTAGTTTGGCACTGACGCCTGTATCTGCCTATTTTTCTGCTAGTTATTTATGATGAAAAACGAATTTGTTATAACGCTGCTGAATGCGTGTGACCGTAGCGGGGAGCTATTTGTGCTTACAGATTCCGAAGGCGGCACAGGCCCTCAGCCGCGAGCCTGGGCAAAAATCCCTCACCCAGAATGGATTCCAGCGCAAGTCATGCAGTACGGCCAGGAATTAAATGGCTGCCTGAGCGAGTGGCACAGCCCAGCAGATGATGCGGGGCGCCCGGCCTGCGAGGGAAGGTTTGAAATGATGCCTTTGGAGGACATCTACAGCGATTGGAGCCGGGAGCTGACCCTGCACCACGAACCGGCCGATTCCAGGTTGCACGCCTTTAAAGTGGTTGACCTGGCTTATACCGAGGTCTGCGTAGGGCACTACCACGACGCGGCGCAAGACCCCGGGCTGTATGTTTTCCGCCCGGCCGAGGGGGAAAAGCCGTATCCGCTGCACCTGGACTTACGCGGGTACGTGCAGCTACTGGCTCAGTCGCTGGGCTATGCCGACTGGCAGTTGGCCCTGCTCCAGCTGCTGCCCGACGACGGCGTGAACCCCGCGCACCGGCTGGGCACCGATTTTTTAGCCGAGTTTCGGCAGGCGATGAGTGCCTGGAATCCCGACTTCAACTACGACACCTTTGTGGCGCTTTACCAGGCAATGCGGCTGGAAAACTATCGCCCATCAGGTTTACAGCTTTCAGGGACAGTATAGTTACTCCTCAAACGGCTGGGCCAGTTGGAGGAGGGCTTGGCAACCGCCTCGCCCGCCCAGTACCTATGCCCTACCTTGGGAGCGCCTCCCTTCGTCCACCCCCCTTCAAAACGCGTTATGCCCGCCTTGTCAGAAGCTGAACTCATCGCCGCTTTTGCGAAATTTTGCCAGGAAGCTGATTTTTACGCGGGGTTCGAAGAGCTGGGGCCGCCTGACCTGCCCGAGCATCTTGAGGCGCTCGCTATATTAACAGGTTCGCCGGAAAAGGTTACTGCCTTTGAGGCATTCGGCCTCACGGGCAACGGGTCCTATGTTGCGTTCTGGCAGCCAGCAGGCACCCCTGCTACGCAGCGCCTCATCTGTTACTTAGATAGCGAAGGAAATTCCTGGGGAGTATTTGCCGCCTCGTTTGCCGAGTTTCTGACTTTATTACCATACAGCATAGGATTACCCGACACCATTCTGTTCCACTGCACTTGGCTACACCGCTCTCCCGACAGCGCCCCTCCGTTGAACGTGGAGGAGCTGACTGAACAGTTTGTGCCGATGTTTACGGCAGAAATGGCAGTAGAATGTCCCAGCCTGCCAGCCTATGTGGAGTGGCTGACCCAAACAGTCGGCCTGTCCGTGGCCGCCCGGCCGGTGGAGCAGATTATCGACGCGTATCGCTCGCATCCCAACCTAGACGACTGGCTGGACGCCTAGCGGGAGCCGGGCACTACTGCTACCAAAGCCACGCAGGTAGGCCGGCGGCTGGCGCAGCCCAGCGATGAAAGTTGTGCAGGGTCAGTTGATTCGGTTCTTGTTTGTCATGAGGATGGCCGCACCTTCGGTTCCGCTGGCAAGGCCCCAAAAATCAGCTCAAGGCTAGCGCTGTGCTCATTGCTGAAGGCTTATCTCTCTCATCGCGCGACTTACATATAGCTTCCCTGGCTCCGCCTCTTCTTCACCTGCATGACTGCTCTTTCCGGTGCTGAACTCCGGCAAGCATTTACCCTGTTTTGCCAGACGATAACCTGCTTCGATGATTTTGAGTTTGTGCCGGTTGGGGATTCCCAACAGGCTTATGCCAGTAACTTTGCCCCGGAGTTGGCTAGTAAGCTCGATATGGTTGGCCTGATGGGGGAAGGGAGCATCATCGCCAGCTGGCAAGAGCCTGGCAATACGGGGCCGGCGCTCCCAATCGTGCTGATAGGTAGCGAAGGAACCGCCACTGTGTTCGCCGGTTCGTTTGCCGAATTTTTCGCCCTGCTCCCCTACGGCATGGGGTACATTGACAACATATGTTCCGCCTGGAGGAGCAGGAATCTGTGGGCCAGCACGCCGACCATTTTACCGTAGCACGCGCCCAAGCCGCCCTGGCTGCACACGCTGAGCAATATGCTGACCACCGGCTGTATGTAGACAGACTGGCTTAGCCACACCGCACAACTCGCCATTGCCCCCGACCCTGCCGCCATGATGGCGCGCGCTTACCAGGCGCATGAAAAATTTGACCAGTGGTTGGGAGATTATTAATCACCGAAACCGCCTCTTAGCAAGCAACTGCCAAGCTGCCAGCCGCAGCAGGTGCTCAGTAGTCTCGTGCCCCCGGCCCTGGCCTTCGTGCAGTAACAGGCGCTGGGCGGCGGCAGCTACTACGTGCAGGGCCACTTGCTCAACCGCCAGTTGCACGGCCCCGGCAACGACTAGCAAAACCTGACGCTGTTGTCGCAGCAAGGCACCGCCAACTACAAGACGGAATCGGAAAACACGTTGCGGCTGGTCGCCGCAACTCTATGATGCAAGCAACTTGAGCTTTGTGCGGGGTTAAAGCAGGCTGAACTATCATTGAATTACCGACTGTAATAGTCGTGTTTTGGGGTCGCACACACTGGGCGTAACTCCAAAACACGACCATTACAGTAATTGCCATCGAGTAAGTGAACCTGGCCGACCGCACGAAGAAAGTAGTGCCCGTCGGCGACGCGCCGACGAAGGTCATCATCCCCAACACCGTAGACTAGAGCAGCCCCAAGGCCTACCAGATGGAACGCATGAAAGCCGCTCTGTTGAATACAAGCTTGCGGGTCAGTGAACTCACTGAGTTGGGCTTTACCCAGCAGGAAGCAGATGCTATCATTGACGCAACAGCAGGTGGCACTTGGTTCAAAGGCAAGACGGAATTATTGAATGTGTTAGAGCAAAAAGCACCTATTTTGCCCCCGCCAACAGCCAGTGCGTCCGTGGCTGATAAGCCCGTGAAGCGCCGCTTCCTGGTTGATACGCTCGTGGAGCGCCGCTTCCTGGTTGATACGCTCGTGGAGCGCCGTTACTTAAAATTCAAGAAGAAATAATGAATCGAGACTATTTCAAGCTAATAGCCGATTGCTCCAAACGGAGCAATGTCCTGTTCAAAATTACGGAGCATGACTCGAACGGTCCTATTAGCGAAAAAGGCCTGTTGCGGCTTTCTCACCCGGAATGGATACCCGAGCAGTTTCTGGACAACGCCCGCCAGAATGATGGCTACACGCTGCAGTGGGAAACGCGCCCCGGCCACCCGGAGCGGCCCGAGTGCGAGGGCGCTGTCCGGGTGCTGCCGATGCGCACCATGCTGCGCCAGTGGAAGGGCCACATCTACTTCGGCTGGCCGGAGGAGCCCAAGCGGCGGCGCGCGTTCAAAATAGTGGATTTCTTCGTCAACGAAGCCTGCGTGGGCTTTTACCACGACGCGCAGTGCGACCCCGGCCTATACTTCTTCCAGCTAGGCGAAGGCGTCGAGCCCTACCCGCTGCACCTGGACCTGAAAGGCTACCTGACGCTGCTCAACTACACGCTGGGCTACCGCTACTGGCAGTTGGCCGTGCTGCGCCAGTTGCCCGACGACGGGCGCAACCCCAGCTACCGCAGCGACCTGAACTTTCTGGACGAATTCCGGCGCGACCTAGGGGCCTGGGTACCCGAGTTCCAGTATGAGGAGTTCGTGGCCCGCTACCGGCAGCTCAAACTGCGCGACTACACGCCGTCGATGCCATAGCCGGTCTTGCTGGCTAGTAAGGCTAGCTGCGGGTAACGTCCTGTCCTAGCCGTGGGCCAGGCCCCCTTCGCCGCCGGCCCACTCGCCCCCGCCGCAATAGCCGTGAAAAACACCCTGGTCAAGGTGCGGCCTCTGACCCTGAGCTTCCTGGCCCAGTGTCTGTAAGCACGACTGCAAGAGTTCATCACTTATTTCGGCCTGAGAAATATTCCCGTTGCGCGCTACTACATGGAAAATGAATTTGTCGAAACTTTGCTTGATACGAGCGACTACTGCCACCGCATCTTTACTTCGGTAGATGGAGAGGGCGGCAACGGTCCTAGACCCAGAGCCTGGAAAAAGATTTCGCATGTGGAGTGGATTCCTGCTCAACTCATGCAGTACGGCCTGGAAATAAACGGCTGCATGCACGAATGGAAAAGTAAAAACGACGGCTCCGGTAGGCCGGCCTGCACGGGGCGGTTCGATTTTCAGCCCCTGGAGGACATCTACGGGGACTGGCAGCGAGAACTGGGGCTGGTAGACGAGCCGGCCACCTCCCGCCTGCACCATTTCAAAGTGGTGGACTTAGCGACCTCCTACCTGGTCGTCGGGCTCTACCATGACGAAGCCCAGGATGCCGGCCTCTACCTCTACGAACCGGGCAGCGGGGCGGCTCCTTATCCCTTGCACCTTGATTTAAGCGGGTACGTACAGTTGCTGTCGCATTCGCTGGGCTATTCCTACTGGCAGCTGGCCCTGCTGGCCCTGCTGCCCGATGACGGTAAGAATCCTGCCTACCGCACTTATCCGGAGCTTACCTCCGAGTTCCGGCAAGCCCTGAGCGCGTGGAACCCGGAATTTGAGTACGACACCTTCGCCGCACTCTACCAGGAGCGGCAACTGAAGAACTATACCCCTTCCGACCAACCAGCAGGCTAGCCCCGGGCGGCCCGCCCGCCTCGACGTGTCCGGGGGTATCGAGGTGCTTTTGCAAGTCTTTGACCCAACCAAGGCCGCCGTGCTGCGCCATCTGCGCCAGCGTCTGCCCAACCTGCCCCGCGAGTGTCTGCCACAGGCGCTCACCCAAGTGGGCGGCGTGGCCCTCATCCTGTGGCAGCACAGCCCGCAAGCCGCCTGATTCGCCATCAGCGCGTAGGCCCAGCGCCTGCGCCCCCCGGCCCTGGCCTCCGTACAGCAGCAGGTGCTAGGCGTGGCGGTCTGGGCCGGGCCCAGCGGGACTTTCGTACAGGCGGCGAGAGGTATATGCTACGGAGTTATGAACTTCGGAGCGAAAGGCAGGCAGCTTGCTCAAGCTGGGGCGGTCCTTTTCGCCTCGGCCGCCGCCATTGCCAAATTGGATGCGCAGGGAATGTCCGTTGTCCGCGACGGTTCAGACCCATTCTTTGCCGGAACTATCCAAATTTTATTACCTGAGTTGGATTCGCTTCAACAAGCCCCTCGCTTTTTAGTGCTGATGCAATTTCCAAGTAAGTACCTAACGCTAATGCGCCAAACGTTTGGCCGCATTAGTCTTTCTTTTGAGCTGCTAGACAGTGGTTCCAATCAACGCACCCCTAAAAGTAAGCTAAAGCGCATTACGCATTTGGAGTGGATACCCCAACAGATGCGGGAATTCTACGCAGAAAGCAACGGACAAAGCTTTGAGTGGAAAACCCCGGCTGGCGACTCTAGTCGGCGCGCTTGCCAAGGACGGCTTAATCTCTTACCACTGGAAAAGGCTTATCGTGACTGGAAAGGCATAGTGTATTTTGACTTTACAGAAAATACGCGGCTTCAGCACTTTAAAATCATCGACTATTTCGCTGATGAAGCCTGCGTGGGAATTTTTCACGACGAGCAGCAAGCCCCAGGCCTTTATTATTACTACCTCGGTGAAAACGATGGCCTTTATCCTTTGTATTTGAACTTGGATGGCTACCTCACACTGCTTACTAAGTCGTTGGGTTAGCGCTATTGGCCGTTGGCGGTATTAGCACTCATTCCCGAGAAAGACCCTGAACGGCCACTCCGGATTGACCACAGCTTCACCACCCGTTTTCGGCAGGACATGAGTGCGTGGGTTCCCAGCTTTGATTACGATGCCTTTGTGGCTCTCTACCAACGGGTGAAGCTGCCAAGTTAGCTGAGACTTTGTAGCTCGATAGGGCGGCGCTGCTATGCCACCAGCGCCGCCCTGTTTCTGACCACCTCGTCGGAGTCGGTGGCTATGCGAGACGGGCGCTATTGGGTTCGCCTGCACTTGGTTAGTGACAAGCGGGCGGCCAGCCTGGCGATGCAAATCTGCCGCTAGCATCCGGCGTTATCAACGCCGGCCCGGTGCTTGATTTCAAGACGCGGGCTAAATACCTTTCAAAGCAATTTGACCTAGATAGTAGCCGCGCTGCGGGCGAATAAAATAGCTTCATCAATTGAAGAATAGACATGATTCCGTACTACGAGCCTTTCCATACCCTGATTCAGCGCTTGGCCGCTACGCCACGCGTCGAATTGCTCCGGCGGAACTTCGCCACCCCCCTGCACTCTACCATCCACTTAGGCAATATGGCGCAGTTTCTCGAAAAAAAATTCGGTTTCGCGCTGCCCGAGGAAGACTGGCCGCTGTTATTCATGCCCACAGAGATGGATATTGCTTGGATAACCCGACCGGAAGCACAACTGCCCCCCGGCTGTGACCGGCTAACGGGCTGCATCAGTCTGGTGAATTTCACGGAGTCGTTGTGTTTACCGGCTCGATACCACCTAGACAAGATAAACCCTGCCCACGCGCCCTTCGCCCACTGTTCGTACTTCGAAACGGGCGGGGCCGAGGACTTCGACTACCGCGCCTTCCTGCACTTCGTGCCCGGCCAGGGCCAAGCCCCGAACGTGCGCCTTTTCGACCGCCCCGACGTGCTGCCGCTCACGCTTTCGATGGGCGAGTACGTGCAGGCCGCCCTGGCCTGGCACGGGGCCTACGGCTGGCAGTTTCTATACCTGCCGCTGCTCGTGTTTCAGCAGTTACCTCCTGTTACGCGCCAGAAGGTTTACGACTTGCGCCGGGTACTACCCGCCCTGTTCCCTGATGCCGACTGGTCCATCATTGCTACCAAGCGTGAATATTTCGACACAGAACAGGCCTTGGCTAGTTAACTGTCGCATGATAGATGCCCGGCCAGTGGCTGACCCAGAAGGCTCTCAAACCTGTGCTGGCGCAAATCAAACCAGCAGTTTACCCGGCAACTAGCGCTTGGTAACGCGCCACCCGCTCACCGACATCTTGGGCGCGGTACTGATTATGCTGGTAAGCCAACGGCCATTCGGCCACGAAGCCGTGAGCGATGCCCGCCAGCAAGTAGTCGGCAATAGTGCCCGGCATCTGCTGCACCTCGTTTTTGGAATACAAAAAAGCCAGCTGGTAGTTGTTGATAATGGCCTGGTCGTGGGCGGCCTGCTGCGTGTCCTCGGCCAAGCCACGATAAGGCTCGTAGTTTTTAGGAATTGGGGTAGCAGGGCCGCCCGGCCCGTAGGCCACTAGCCAAGTACCGTCTCCGGTGCCGGCGTCGGGCTGCATGTCGTCGAAGAGCAGCGACACCGTAGTCGGTCCAAAAAATGTGTATTCATTTTCTTCGTCGGTGCCAAAGCGCAGGCCCCGGTGCTCGGGGTCGAGGGTGAGCGGGTACAGTGCGAT
>JAKONR010000187.1 GCA_022701825.1 Hymenobacteraceae bacterium
TACCAGTTGTTACCCACGATGCCGTGGTGCGCGGGTGTGGTGCCGGTGTACACGCTGGCGTGGCCGGGGCCGGTGTAGGTGGGCACGTAGTTGTAGTGGCAGCTTTCGTAGCTAAAGCCCTCGCCCAAAAGCCGCCGAAAGCCGCCGCTGCCGAACTTATCCCAGTAGCGATACAGGTAGTCGTAGCGCATCTGGTCGACCACGATGCCCACTACGAGCTTGGGGCGCTCGAGGGCGGGGCCTTTTTTCTGGGCCAGCGCGGGCAGGGCCAGCAGCGAGAGCAAGACTAGTTTTTTCATATAAAAGCCAGTGAAAACGGCCCGCAAAGATACCGCCCGCCGTTTCCGGCGACTTGGGGCCGTATTACGTTAGTATTATACATGCCCGATTTACAAGCCTTCGTTTTTGACATGGACGGTGTTATCCTGGATAATACGCCCGTGCAAGCCCGTGCCTTTCAGCTGCTCTTCCAGGATATCGGCGTGGAGGCCGACGCTTACCAGCTGCTGCGCCGCCTGAATGGGATGCCGGCGACCGACATCCTCAAGCAGGTGCTTGAAGAGCCCAAACCCGAAAAAGAGTTAAAAAAATATGCCGACCAGCGCGAGTTTCTCTACCGCACCCTGTACCGCGACGAGCGCCGGCCCACGGCGGGCGTGGTCGATTTTCTGAAGGCGGCCCGCGCCGCCGGCCTCAAAATCGGCCTCGGCACCGGCTCGGCCAACGACACGCTGAGCTACATCCTCGACTACCTCGACCTGCGCCCCTTTTTTGACGTGATAGTGGGGGCCGACGATGTAGAAGCCGGCAAGCCGCACCCCGAAACCTACGCCGCCGTAGCCGAAAAGCTGGCCATCAAGCCCGAACACTGCCTGGTGTTTGAAGATGCGCTGCTGGGCGAGCAGGCCGCCTACAAAGCCGGGATGCGCTGCGTAGCCATCACCAGCACCTTGGGAGCGCATGAGTTTCAGGCACCGCTGGCAGCGGTGCGCGACTTCACCGAAACCACGCCCGAGCAGCTGCGCGAGCAGTTTACTAAGGCGGGCGCGGTGCCCAAGTCGGATGAAGAGAAGACAAAGGCGCAGTACCCGAAGAAGGATTAAGAAGCCTGTCCTTGCTTCGCTACGCTCGCAAGGACAACCGCTTTTCTACGCTACAAGTACCCGCCCATCACTAGCGGCCCGGATTTGCTGCTGCTGCCGCTCGCCAGCTACCACCAAAAAGCCGTAGCCGAACACGAATAGGTTGAGGCCGATTTGCAGGCTCAGCACGTCGGTGACGAGCATGGTGATGGCTTGTAATAAAATGAACAGGCAGAGGTAAGCATCGCGCCGCGCCCAAGCCTGGGTGAGGGGCCAGAACACCACAGCCAGCCACAGGGCCAGGCCCACTACGCCGCCGCCCAGCAGGGTTTCGAGGTATTGGCTGTGTACATCGGCCTGGTTGGCGCGCCGGAGGCCGTAGCTGCGCCAGCCGTACTGGTCGCGCATGGCGGCGTGGGTATCGGCGGGGCCGACGCCCAGCAGCCAGTGCTCCCGAATGACGATGAGGGCGGTTTCGGCCGCCGTGAGGCGGCGGGCCAGCGAGAAGTTGTTGAGGTCGCGGCCTTTGTCCAGCTCCTCAAACTGCTGCATGTCGTGCCGCGTAGCGTGCACCCGCAGCCGCACCGATTCGAGCTGGGTGTAGGCCAGCCACGGCCCCAGGCCCAGCAGCAGCAGCAAGCCTAGGCCCCAGGCCAGGTTTTGGCGCAGCAGCAGTCGCACCGCGCACACCAAAAGCCCTCCGTAAAACACCAACAGCCCCGTGCGGTAGGCCAGCACGTGCAGCGCGATGGCGGCCACCGCGGCCGCCGTACCCAGCGCCCAAAGCCAGCCAGTAGCTGCCTTTTGGGGACGCTTGAGGGCCATTGCTGCCCCCCAAAAAGCAGTCAGGGCCAGCATCACGCCGAAGAAGATGTGGAAGACACCCGTTACGGCCTGCACGTTTTGGCCGATGTGGATGGCCTGGTTGCCACTGGCGGGGTCGAGCCAGTACTTAGCCAGCGTGGCCAGGCCCACAGCGGCCGTACTCAGCACAAAAAACGCGCCCACCACCCAGCGCTGCCGCCCGCCCAGCGGCACGGCCGCCCCAAAGGCCAGCGGCACGCCCAGCCAGGTGAGGCTGCGAAACAACTCGTGCCGCCACACGGCCCACTCGCTGGTATAGAGGCCGCTGAGCAGCAAAAACACCACCATGGCGGCGGCCCGTAGTGCGGCCCCGTTCTGACAATACAGCCGAAGGTCGCGGCGCAGCTGTGGGTTTGCGAGCACGGCCAGCACCCCGGCTACGGGGCTCAGCGCTACCAGTGCGCGGCTGGCCAGCAGCCCCACAATGCCCGCCAAAGAGGCCAGCCAAAGCAGGTGCTGCGACAAACGGCCCGAAGAATAGTATTCCACGGGCGCAAAGAAAACGGTGCGGCTGCCAAACCGGCCACCCGGTGCCCAAAAGGCGGCTAGGCGGCCGGCTTGGGCGGGGCTGCCATGTAGGTGCCGCACACCTGGCAGGTGCGCAGGTCGTCATTGGCCCAAAAGCGGTCCATGATGGGCGGCAGCTGGGCCACGATGTCCGTGATTTCGGCGTACTCCTCGTGGAGCTTGTGACCGCAGTTTTCGCAGTACCACTGAAAGCCGTCGAGCTCGCCGGCCGTGCGGTAGCGCTCCAGCACCAGGCCCACCGTGCCGGCCGGGCGGCGCGGCGAATGCGGCACGCCGGGCGGCAAAAGGAACATATCGCCGGGGCCGATGACGATGTCGACCGGCTGGCCGTCTTCGATAATCTTGACGGTCATCTCGCCTTCGAGCTGCCAAAATAGCTCCTCACCCTCGTCCACGTGGTAGTCTTTGCGGGCGTTGGGGCCGCCCACCACCATTACGATAAAGTCTTTGTTATCCTTGAAAACCTGCTGGTTGCCCACCGGCGGCTTGAGCAAGTGCCGGTGCTCGGCTACCCAGTTCTGAAAGTTGAAGGGACGGGTTATCATGTTGGCTGAGTGGGTTGAGTGAGCTGTTAGAAAACGGTCGTCATGCTGAGCGGAGCGCAGCGCAGTCGAAGCATCTCTATTGATGAAATAACCTCATACGTAAGCAACGAAGCGGCAGAGATGCTTCGCTGCGCTCAGCATGACAACAGTTTTTCCATCCAAAAAAACCTCTTACCACTTCGCGACGGGTAGCATGGCGCTGGCCTCTATATCGTCGATGAAGCTGGCGGAGCCGCCTTCGTTGAGTACGTAGACTTTGAGTACGTCGGTGGGGCGGGTGTCGGCGGGCAGGGGCGCGTCGACGTACACGTGGTTCCAGCTGCGGTTGAGGCTGTTGGGCTTTTGCAGGCTTACGCCGGTCCAGGCAATGGACTTGCCGTCGCGCTCTACGCTCAGCACCAGCTTGTTGCCCCAGGCGCCGTAGTCGGAGAACACCCGGCACGCGGCGCGCACGTAGTCGCCGCCGTGCAGGCCGGTGGGGCCGAGGGGCAGCGCCAGGGCGGGGCTGTAGGGCCGGCTGCCATCGGTGCGGTACGCCTGCCGGCTGTAGAAGCCCTGCTCGTTGCTGAGGCCGGGCATGGCTTCGGGCGTGGCTTGCTCAAAATCGAGCTTGCCCAGCGGGCGGGGCTGGTAGTTGCGCTCGGGCTGGGGCAGGCCGCGGGCATCGTCGAGCTGGTTGAAATCGGCCTGCGAGGGCTGGGTTTTATTGAACACAGCCCAGTAGTAGCGCCGGTTCATGCCTTCCGAGTTGATGATGGCGTTCTGGTACTGCCAGTGCTGAAACAGGTTGAGGTCGACCAGCAGCACCGCCGCCGCGATGAGCGCCGCCCGCACCACCCAGCGCCGGCCCGGCGCTAGCAGCCACGCTAGGCCCGCCGCCCAGGGCAGGGCCAGCACCGCGTAGCTCTGCACCAGCGCCCGCTGCCCAAAGCCGCCGCCGTACCACCAGATATCCCAGGCCGATACCACCCACAGATTGAGCACAAAAAACACCAGCGCCGGCACGGCCAGCGCCCGGTGCCGCCGCCACAGGGGCCCAAAACCCGCCAAAACGAGCAGCAGAAAGGGCGAGTAAATCAGCCAGCCTTTCTTAAAGCTGAACAGCACCTGCCAGGTGTGCGGCTTGAGGAAGCTAAAATGCTGGTCGCCGTAGCTGTAAAACAGCCAGTGCCCGGTGGCGTGGTGCCAGTACACCAGCTGCGGCAGCACGCCCAAAAGGCCGCCCAGGGCCAGCAGCCCCACATCGGGCCAGCGCTGGCGCAGCAGCGCCAGCTTGGCGCGGGCATCGGCCCCGCTGCCCACGCCCCAGAGCAGCGGCAGCACCACGGCCACCATTTCGGAGGGCCGAATGAGCACCAGCAAGCCCAGCGTAAGGCCGATGCCGAGCGCCCCGAGCCGGGTGGGCCGCTCGTGCCAGCGCGCCGTGAGCAGCAGCAGCAGCGCATACCCCGTAAACAGGTAGTGGTGGGCCATGGCCGAGTCGAACACGGAGTATTCGAGGTAATTGGAGCCCAAAACCAGCGTCACGAGCACCAGCGTCACGACTACGTCGGAGAAGTAGCGCAACAAAAAATGGCGCAGTAGCCCCAGGCCCAGCAGGGCGTAGAGCATCCCGCCGAGGCCAATGGCCACTTGGTAAGGCGCCGAAAAGCCGTCTTGCGGGTAGTGCAGCCAGCCGGCCGCCCAGTGCCCGAGCCAAAAAAACGGCACCCACAGCACGGCCAGGCCAGCGGTGTACTTCATCACGAGCTGGCCTTCGGGCGCGCCGGGCACCTGGCTGGCCTGGTAAAAGGAGCTGCTGGGCGCGTACTCGCGCATGATGTCGGCCGAGAAGGCCAAGTGGCTCAGGTCGTGGTAAATGAACTTGGCCGGCAGGTAGAGGTAGTAGCCCAGGGCATCCCAGCTCAGCACGGCCAGCACGTTGTGCGTGTCCCAGTTGGGCAGCCACAGCCGGGCCTGCACCATGAGGGCAAATAGCAGCAGCAAAGCCAGCAGCGAGTACGGGGCGCGGGTGGCCGGCAAGCGAGGAAGCATAGCGCAGAAAATCAAGAGGAAAAGGCAGAAAAAGACGGCTATTTGGCCACGCGCCGCAACACCACGTCGTCGAGGTAGGTGGGCGAAGTGCCTTTGTCGTTCCAGAGATAGATTTTAAGCTGATTGCTGCCGACCGCGCCGGCGGGCAGGTCGAGCGGCAGCCGCACCTGCTGCCACTCGCCGAAGGTGGGCACGGCCTCGGCCAGCGGCAGAGCAGCGTAGAACACCTGCTTTTCGTCGGTGGGGCTAGTATCGAGCTGCACCACCAGCCGGGCGGTGCTGCCGGCCGCCGTGCGCAGCGCCCAGGCCGTGAGTTCGAGCTGGCGGGGCGGCGCGCCGAGGCCTAGCGCATCGAGGGTGCGGGCGTAGGTGTAGCCAAAAGGCACCTCCGGGCTGGCCAGCACAGCGGCTTGGCCGGTGTGGGCCTTGGCCGTGGTGAGCGAGGGCTGCGCACCACCCCAGCCAATATTTTGCTCGAAGCCGGTGGTGAGCAGGGTGGCGGCATCGGGGGCGGCCGCCGGGTCGGGCGTAGTGCCGCAGGCGGTGGCGAGGGCCAGCAAGGCCGCCGCGCTCAGCGGCAATGGGCGTAAAAAGCGCATAGGGGCGACAAAAGAAGCCAGAAAAAAGCAGTCGAAAACAAGCTATTTGGGCGGGCGCTACCAGCGGGCCGGGGGCGGCGCCACGGGCGGCGTGTAGGGCGTAGACTCGGCCAGGTAGTAGGGCGGCACCATAAAAAACCGCTCCTTGTACATCTCCCAGGTGATGGCCTCGCCGGGCAGGATGCCGGTGACGTACTGCCAGCCCTGCCACAGATTGAGCGCGATGCACACCACCACAAAGCCCTGCACCGCCCGGCGCGAGGGGGCGCTGGGCCGCACGCTGGCCAGCACCGCACCCAGCGGCAGCGCCAGCAGCGGATAAATACTCACCAGCGGCCGGGTGCCGAAGCCCCAGCCGTACCACCACTGCACCCAGCTAAAGGTGATGTAGAGCAGCACCGGCAGCAGCACCAGCACGGCCGGCACCGCCGCGGGCACATAGCGCGGCAGCCGCCAGATACCCACCAGCATCAGGGCCGCCAGCGGCGTGTACACCAGCCAGCCCCGCCGGATGCTAAACAGGCCATTCATAAGCTGCGGATTAGCAAAGTCAAAATGCTCGCCCTGGTAGGTTTCGAGCACCCAATGCCCACTTACCCAGTACCAGAAAAGGAACTGCAAGCCCGCCACGGCCGCCGCCAGCCCCACGGCCAGCGCCAGCTGCCCGGCGTGCCGGGCCAGCAGCAACGGCCGCTGCCGCAGCGCCGCCCAGCTGCTAAGGCCCCACACTACCGGAATAAGCCCGTAGAGCGCTTCGCTAAAGCGCGTGAGCGTAATGAGGCCCAAAAACAGGCCCATGCCCAGCGCCCAGCGCCGCTCGGGGGTTTCGTACCAGCGGGCGGTGCAGTAGAGCAGCGCGGCCTGCCACAGAAATAGCACGGCGTGCGCATTAGCAGCCTCGTGGGTGGCGTACACGAAGTAGTTGGTGCCCAGCCCGATGCCGGCTATCGTCCAGGCCGTCACCGGGTCGGGGAAGTAGCGCAGCAGCAGCTTGCGCAGCACCCACAAACCTAAGATGGCGTAGGCCGCGCCCGCCAGAATGGCCGCCTCCTGGTAGGGCCAGGTGTGGCCGGTAGTGGGCAGCCCCACCGCGTAGGAGTAGGCGTGCGCGCCCGCAAACCACGGCAGCTGGCTCAGGGCCACGCCCATGGGGTACTTGATGTAATAGCGTCCGCCGGGCAGCGGGTGCAGGCCAATGCGGTTATAGTCGCGCTCTTGGGCGGGCAAGCGCTGCTGCACCAGCCGGGCCAAGGAGTCGACCCGGCCGGGGTCGTGGTACACGAACACGGCGGGCAGGTAGGCGAAGTAGCCGCCCGCGTCCCAGTCAAATACCCCTTGGGTGTTCCAGCGCTTCGATTGGTGCAGGGCAAAAAGCATGAGCGCGGCAACCAGCCAAAAAACGGTACGTGACTTCATAAAACAGCGGGGCTTGGGCTAAACGGCGGCAGCGGGCGCGGCTTCAAATATAGAGGCCGCCCCCGGCCCCGGCCAGCCCGCGCGCCGGGGCCGGGGGCGCGGCCGGGTGCCGCCAGCGCGCGGTAGTCTGGCAGTTGCGTTCTAGCTTTGACCTCCTGTTACCCTTCGCGAAGTCCAATTGCAGTGAGTACTTTTCAGCCGGCGGCCGCCCCCAGTTTGGTAAAAATAGCTACGCTTTCTATCATTATTCCGGTATATAACGAGGCCCGGACCATCCACCAGATACTGGATTTGCTGCGCGACCTGAAACTGGTCAATGACATCAGCAAAGAGATTATCCTGGTCAACGACTGCTCGTCCGACAACTCGGTGGAGGTGATTCAGGCGTACATGGCCCGGCACCCGCAGCTGCAATTGCGGCTGCTGCAGCACAGCGTGAACCAGGGCAAGGGCGCGGCCCTGCACACGGGCATCCGCGAGGCCACCGGCGACTACGTCATCATTCAGGATGCCGACCTCGAATACGACCCCGAGGAGTATAACCTGCTGCTAAAGCCGATTTTGAAGGGTTTTGCCGACGTGGTGTACGGCTCGCGCTTTATGGGCGGCAACCCGCACCGCATCCTGTTCTTTTGGCACAGCATCGGCAACGCCATTCTCACGTTCCTGTCCAACGCTACTACCGACCTGAACCTGACCGACATGGAAACGTGCTACAAGCTATTTCGGCGCGACATCATTCAGGGCCTGCAACTCGAAGAGAAGCGCTTTGGCTTCGAGCCCGAGGTAACGGCCAAGGTGGCGCGGGTGCCGGGCGCCCGCATCTACGAAGTGGGCATCAGCTACTATGGCCGCACCTACGCCGAAGGCAAAAAAATTGGCTGGCGCGACGGCTTTCGGGCCATCTACTGCATTATTAAGTACGGGCTGCTGGGGCGGTAGCGAGCCACCGCCCCGGCTACGCGGCTTCGGCGGCGGGCGCATTGCCCGGCAGCACCGGCCTAGTGAGCACCACCATCAGCACGAAGGTGGAGAGTAGCACGCTCACCGAAATAAGGTACGTGTAGGGCACCTGAATGAAAAAGTAGAACGTGCCCAGCGCCAGCTTGAGCGAGAGCAGGGCCACGTAGCGGTAGTCGTAGCGGCGGCCGTAGCGCCAGTACCAAAACGCCAGCACGGCCACCACGCCCACCGACGCCCCGGCGTGCAGGCGCTGCATCCAGCTTACGCGCACGGCCAGCGGGAAGCCATCGAGCAGGCGAAACACCCAGGGCGAGGCACTCAGGCCGTTGGCCAGGTGCAGGGGCAGCGCGCCCGGCTGCTCGCTACGCTCCCACTCGGCAATGGCGGCGATGTAATATTCGGCCATGGTGTGGCGCGGAAACAAGTCCCAGTCGTGCGACAAAAAGGGCACGATGTAGAGCCCCACGATGCCGGCTGCCACCAGCCCGGCCACCGTGAAGGCGTAGCGCCAGCCCACCTCGCGCCACAGCAGCCACAAGAAAAACGGCACCCAGAATATGAGGGAATAGCGCGAGAGCACGCACAGCGTAATGGCCGCCGCCTGCAACGGCGCCGAGCGCACAAACAAGCTGGCCGCCAGCACGAAGTAATAGGTAATAATGGTGGGCTCGAGCACCTGCGCAAACAGGTAGCCGTCGGTGTGCAGCATCCACCACACCACCAGGCCGGGCAGCAGCGCCAGCAGCACGTAGCGCCCGGCCGCCAGCGGCCGGCGCAGCAGCACCAGCTGGTAGGCCCCAAAACCCACCAATAGCAGCAGCCCCCAGCTCAGCCACCGAAAGTCGATGCCCCACTTTAGGGCCAGCGTGTAGGGAAACCACTGCGCGGGCAGGTACACCGGAAAAATGGGGTAGTGATAGGTAGTGATGTAGCGGTACACCACCTCGCCGCTCAAAAAGCGCCCCGCATACACCTGCATGGCCGGAATGATGTCGGAGGCGTGAATATCAATCGGCTGGCTGAGCACGATGGGGATTTGCCGGTTCAGCACCAATACCGTGCCCAGGCCGGCCAGCACGGCCCCCCACCCCACCCGCCGCACCGACTGGGCGGGCAGTTCGGTCAAGAAAGGCTGGTCGCGCAGGGCAGCCAGGGCGGACACCACCAGCAGCACCACAGACCCGTAGAAAAGCAGCGGGCTGACATAAGGGCCAAAATAGCCGCGCGCCTGGGTGAAGAGCAGCAGCTCGCCGAGGTAGGCCGCTACGGCCAGCGTGCGCCAGCCCGGCCGACCGGGGCCAGCCAAAGGGGAAGGGCTACTCACGGGCTTTCACGTAAAGGTCATCGAGATACACGGGCTCGGTACTGCTGCCGCGCCACAAGAAAAGCCGCAATTCGGCCTCCACGGGCAGGTTGTCGGGCAGCACGAATACGTGCTGGAAGGGCTGCCACTTGCCGTAGGTATGCACCGCGTCGGTGAGCAGCAGGTTGCCGCCGTAGAGGGGCGGCCCGGCCGGCGCGCCCGGCGGCCGAAACACCTGCACCGACAGCGTGGCGCTGGCCTTGTCGGAGGGCAGGTACACCCAGGCCGACACATCGAGCGCCTTAAGGCGGTGCAGGCTGGCCCGGCCTAGCGGCAGGTGATACGTGAGGCTGTATTCGCGGTCGGGGGCGATGAAGATGGCCTGGCGGCCCGAGTGGGCGTGCGCGTCGGTGAGGGAGCTGGGGTCGGCACCCCAGCCCGCCAGGTCCTCAAAATCGGTGCGGATGACCACGTCGCCCACGTACAGGCCCTGTGAGGTGTCGCTCTTGCAGGCCGCCAGCCCGGCCCACAGCCCTACTGCCAGGGCAATTCGGAGAAAAGATGTTCGCAAACAGAAGAAGCTAAAACCACTAAAAACACGGCTGGGCACCCCGGCCGCGGCCATAAAGGTAGGGCAAGCCCGGCCGGGAAAAAACGGCCGCCAGCGCACCCAACCGGCACGCTGGCCCGTATCAACGGGCCAGCGGCCGGCCCCGATGCTCCCGGCTTCGCCGCTCGTTAATTTATTTGCTTTGGCAGTTATTAGTGGTGTGCGGCCGGTTGGGCGGCGGCCGGCCTTATACTAGATGCGTATTTTTCTCAGGTACCGGCGGGCGCGGCCCGGTTGGTTGCTGTTTGCTTTATTGATTAGCCTATTGGGCGGGCCAAGGGCCGCGCGAGCCGATGCCGGCGCCCACATCAAAGCCGTGGTGCCGATAACGGCCGGCCCGGTGGGGCGCTACGAGAAGTTTGAGGTAGGCCTGACGCTCGACCGGGATTTTGGGGCCGACACGCTCCACGGCAACCCATTTGACCCCGCCGACGTGTCGGTGGCGACTACCTTCGTAAGCCCCAGTGGCCAAAATACCGTCCGGTACGGCTTTTACTACCAGGATTTTGCCATTCAGCGCAAGTACCTGGTGGCCAACGATGCCCGGTACTGGCAGCCAGCCGCCACACCGCAGCCCTGGCGCGTGCGCTTCGCGCCCGGCCAGGTGGGCACTTGGCGCTACACGCTCAGCGTGAGCTACCGCGATGGCACCACCGAAACGCTACCGGCGCGCACGTTTGAGTGCGTGGCTTCGGCCAACAGCGGGTTTTTGAAGGTGGCGCCCAATAAGCGGCAACTGGTGTTTGACCAGGGGCAGTCGTTTTTGGCCATCGGCAGCAACGTGGACTACTGGGGCGACAATGCCTTGGCGGTGCCGGCGGGCCTGGCGGCGGCAGGTAGCCCCAACGTATCGAGGTGCGGCCAGCGGCTGGTGATGCAGCTGCCAGCGCGGCAGCAGTATCAGTTTTCGACCTACACTTACACGGCCTACGAGCAGGTATTTGAGCAGCTGCACGCCGTGCAGGGCAATTTTGCGCGGGTGTGGCTGCAAGCTTCCAACTGGGACATCGAAACCTATGACTCGACCACGCGGGTGAACACGCTGGGCTACTACCAGCCCCACCAGCCCCGCATGTATGACCTCGACCGGCTGCTGCTGGCCGCCAAGGCCAACGGCGTGTACCTGCACCTGAGCCTGCTGGACGGCGCCCGGCTCTGGAACAACGCCACCTCGCGGCAGTGGCGCACGTTTCCCTACAAGGTAGGGCTGGGCCTGGGGCCGCACGAGCAGCGGCGCTTCTTTACCGAGCCGGCGGCCCGGCGGCTGTTCAAAAACAAGCTTCGCTACATCGTGGCGCGCTGGGGCTACTCGCCCCAAATTGCTTCGTATGAGCTGCTTAATGAGGGCGACTTTATTGATGCCGGGCGGGTTTTTGGCCAGAACTACCGCCAGGACCTGCCGCCCTTGTGGCGCTGGACGGTAGAAATGGCTACCTACCTGAAGGCGCTGGACGGGCGGCACCTGCAAACGGCCGCCTACGGCCCCGAAAACGGCTACGAGCTGCTACGCGACCACCCCGCCCTGTTCGACTACACTACCTCGCACGACTACACGGCCAGCTTCAACGCCGAACTGCGCCGCAACTACCTCACGCAGGCCATGACGCGCCTGCACCAGCGGCCCTACCAGCTGCAGGAGGTCGATTACTCGCCCTACATCAATACCAGCTACGCGGCCAAGTTTCATACCGCGCCGTGGGCCACGGCCTTTAGTGGCGCGCTAGGCATCGGGCTGGCGCTCAGCGGCTTTTCCAACCTGCACCACCCCTGCTACCCGGCCTACCAGCAATACCAGCCGCTGGCCCGGTTTTTGGCCCTCAGTGGTTTTCACAGCGCCGATGCCAACGAGCCCATCGGCAATGTGGCCGGCGCGGCGGTGGCCCTGTACAGTCCGCAGTACCCGGCCGGGCTCGCCAAAAAGGCGGCCGTACCGCTGTTTGCCACGGCCCCGGCCGGCACCAACCCCGCCTACTTTTCGCCCTGCGACCGCCACTGCCCACCCGGCTGGCTGCGAAGCGTGGGGATAGCCCCCAATTTTGGCGCTCCGCTCAGCAAGGAAGATTCGCTTAACCAAAATGACCGGCCCGACTACCTCGTGCACGGGGCGAATACCTCGCAGGATGGCCTGCTGGAAGTGTACGCCCTGCGCAACCCTGGCCGCATTATCGGCTGGCTTCACAACAAAACGCACTATTGGTACAACCTACCGCACACTACTCAGAGCGGCGGCTTTTGCGCGGGCGATAGCTGCGCCCACAACCCCGGCGTGGCCACTAGCCTTGGCAATACTACGTCCAACACTATCACCCCACTCACGGGGCAACTATTACAGATAAACACCGGCGATATAGCCGACCAGCTCAGCGTCAGCCCCGTAACGTACCGGGTGCAGTGGTTTTATACCCACCTCGGGCACGATGCCGACGGCGACGGTGACCCCAACAACGGCGGCTTTGTGCAACAGTGGGAGCAGCCGGCGGTGCCGGTAGTGGGCGGGGCGCTGCTGCTGGCCATGCCGCCGCTGGTGGCCTTGGGCAGCCGGGGGCCGGGCAGCGCCCCCGACTATGCCTTTTGCCTGGTGCGCAACCCGCCCGGCACGGCGGCTACTCTGGTACTTCCGCCACGCGCACGTCGTCTATAAAAGCGGGGCTGCTGGCCCCGGCGCGCCACAAAAACACCCGCAGCTGCTGGGTGCCGGTGGTGGTGGCGGGCAGGGTTACTTCGCGGCTGATTTCGACCCACTTGCCGGGCGTTTTTACGGCGGTGGCGTAGTCTATCGACTCGCCAAAAACCGCTTTATTTTGCGCTGGGTCAAAGAGCTGAATGTCCAGCTGGGCCGTCGCTTTGGAGTCGGCCATGAAGCCCCAGCCCGAAATGCGCAGCTTGCGCGGCTTGTGGTCAAATACCTTGTTAAGCACCATCATGTAGTTCATACCAAACTCGACGTTGGGGTTGACGCCTATCGAGTACTTACCCGAATGAGCTTGCTCTTTGCTCAGTGACTCGGTGTTGGAGGCCCAGCCGTCGAGCGACTCGAAGTCGTTGAAAGCAATCTGATTGGCATCGGCACTAGCCGAGCTATCGCTTTTGCAGCCAGCCAGGCCCAGCAGGCCAACTATAACCCCGGAAACACAGAGAGAGGGTAGCGAAAATTTCATGAGGGAGCCGCAAAGCGGCACGGAATGGTGATGATTAAATAAAACAAGGCCGGCAAAAACCCGCCATAATCCGGCTCAAAAAAGAGAACCTGAGCCAGCGCTAATCCGCATTAAAAATGACTGGCTACGCACGCCGCAAAACTAGTAGCAGAAGGCATATGTTGCGAGATGAGTCGCGTGACCGTGGGCAGGCTAATTGGCACAGCAAGCTACTGCAATACCTTTACATCCAGCGCCCTGCGTAAGCACAAAAAATATTATGTAGCCGCTAGCTTTACCAGGTGAGCCTGAAAATGGAGAGCGCCACCTGCCGGCCGGCCCGGATGTCGTGCACGCGGTTGGGATACGGGTAGGGCTGCGGGTGCCAGCGGTAATTACCTAGGAAATAGTCAGCCTCTTCGGGCTTTACTACCTGCACCAGGCGCTTGCGCTCGTCTTCGGTTAGCAGCTCGCAGTTTTGCTGGTAGGCCGGCGACATAATATCATCGACGCGGATGTGGAGCACCGGGCGGTCGTCGTGCGCCAGCACCCACTTGATGCCTTGCCGGTAGGAGATACCCCAGTAGTCGTGCTCGTAGCGCTCGTTGCCGTGCGGCCCCGCCAAGCGGTTGAAATACAGGCTTTCCAGCGGGTGCATCCAAGCCATTTGGCCGGCGGTACTTAGCACGCCGAGCACGCCCAGCGCCACTACCAGGCGCTGCTGCGGCTGCGGCCGGGTGGCCAGCCAGCGCCACGTAGCTACCAGGCCGCGCAGCGCCAGCAGCATGAGGGAGGGGTACACGAAGTACAGCTGCCGCCAGCCATCGTACAGCACCGAGTGCAGCACCACTACCGCCAGCACCGGCCCCAGCCCCAGGCCCAAAAACAAGACATCCTGCCACTCGCGGGTGCCAGCCCGGTAAAACCACCAGCGCTGGCGCACCAGCTGGCGCCCTACCGCCCACAGCCCCACTCCCAGCAGGGCCAGCTGCAAAAAGGGCGTGGTGATGAGTATCCACTGCGGCACGTAGTGCCAGGGCAGGTCTTTGGAGTACACGTAGTCGCCCCGGTACCACATGGCGCCATCCCAGCGAAAGTGGGCCATGTTGCTGAAGGCTTGCCCAAAATTGGCCCACGGGTGCTCCCAGAGGTAGGGCCACAGGGCCACCACCAGCGCCGGCAGGGCCAGGCAGTAGAGGCCAAAAGCCCCCCACCGGCCGGCCGGGCCGGCGGCATACTCGCCGCGCTTGGCGCGGGCGGCCAGCAGCAGCAGCGTGGCCAGCGGCCATAGCACCGCCATCAGGCGCACATCGATGGCCAGGGCGCAGGCCAGCGCGTGGGCCAGGGCCCAGCCCCAGGCCGGGCGCTCCACAAACCGCACGGTGGTGTAAGTAGCCACCGCGCTCAGGGCCATGAATACGGCGTCTTTGTCGTTGTAGAAAAACTCGCCAAACAGCCGCGGGCTCAGCACCACCAAGCCAGCGGCGGCCAGGCCGGCCCGCCAGTCGCCGCCGTAGCGCCGCCGGCCCAGTCCATACACCGCCAAAATGCCGACGTAGCTTATCAGAAAAGTGCACAGGTGCCGGTAGAAGTACGCTTCGCGCAAGCTCGTGAAGGGCAGCATCCACTCGCCTATCGTCACGGGCAGCTCGTAGCCCACGCCGTAGTCGCGGTCGTTGAACTCGGCCAGCGGCGTAGTGTAGGGCATAAATGTGTTAATCGTGACTGGGTCTTGCAACACGCTGGGGGCCAGCCGCTGCAGCACGTAGTGCAGGTTGGTCATGCCGATGTTGCGGCTCTGGGCTACGTCGTACGACACGCCGTAGTCGGGCCAGATAAGTAGCCCCAGCCCCAGCAGGCCGCCAAGGCAAAGCAGCACCAGCAAGTTTTGGCGGGGATTGTGGCGGGCTAGTAAAGCAGGAAGTTGCACAATGCGAAGGCTGGAATAGTATCGGGCTTAGCTGGCAAAGTAACGGCTCAGCCGCGCGACCTTAGTAGTGCCGCGCCACGCGATTGCCTGAATAAAGCAGAAAATTGCTACTACTGAAGCGTAGCGGCCTCGCCGAAAAGCGCCCCGTGATTTTGCAACAGCGCCCTACCCTAGCGCAAGCGCGCCGCCCGCGCCCAAATACCGCCGCCTGCGCAGCCCAACCCCGCTCGCCCTGTTACCTTTGCGCCCGCGCAACTCTACCAGCATCCGTGGCCGACGCCGTTTCCGCTTTTTATGCCCACCCCACCGCCGTGCTCGATGCGGGCTGCCAAGTGGGCGCGGGCAGCCGCATCTGGCACTTTTGCCACCTGGCGGCGGGCGCGGTACTCGGCGAAAACTGCTCGCTGGGCCAAAACGTGTTCGTGGCCGACGGCGTGACGCTGGGCCGCAACGTGAAGGTGCAGAACAACGTGAGCCTCTACAGCGGCGTGGTATGCGAAAATGACGTGTTTTTGGGCCCCTCCGTGGTGTTTACCAACGTGCGCAACCCGCGCAGCGCGGTGCCGCGCCGGGGCGCGGCCCACTACCAGCCTACTTACCTGGAGCAAGGCGTCAGCATCGGGGCCAATGCTACGGTGGTGTGCGGCGTGCGCCTGGGCCGCTACGCCTTTGTGGGCGCGGGCAGCGTAGTGACGAAAGATATTCCGGCTTTTGCGCTGGTGTATGGCAACCCCGCCCGGCAGCACGGCTGGCTGAGCGCCTACGGCCACCGCTTACAATTCGACGCGGCGGGCCGCGCCACCTGCCCCGAAAGCGGCGCTCTTTATCAGCTCAGCCCTGACAAAAAAGCAGTAAGCGCTATGGATGAAACACCTGTATCAACCGTGCCAACTCATAATTCATAATTTATAATTCATAATTAGCACCGTGTACGACGAACTACTCCGCAAAGAAGCTAAGCTGGCCGTGATTGGCCTCGGCTACGTGGGCCTGCCCATCGCCCTCGAATTTGCCAAGCAACTCTCGGTTATCGGCTTCGACATCAATGCCGGGCGCGTGGAGATGATGCGCAACCACCAGGACCCCAGCGGCGAGCTCGATGCCAGCGCCTTCGAAGGCTGCGACATTACGTTTACCGACTCGCTCGACGTGCTGCGCGAGGCGCAGTTTTATATCGTGGCCGTGCCCACGCCCATCGATGAGCACGCCCAGCCCGACCTCAGGCCGCTGCTCGGGGCCTCGGGCTCGGTAGGCAAGGTGCTTAAAAAGGGCGATTACGTGGTGTTTGAGAGCACCGTGTACCCCGGCTGCACCGAGGAAGACTGCATTCCGGTGATGGAGAAATTCTCGGGTTTGAGCTTCGCGGGCGGTGACTTTAAGGTGGGCTACTCGCCCGAGCGCATCAACCCCGGCGACAAGGAGCACACGCTGCGCCGCATCGTGAAAGTGGTGAGCGGCTGCGACGCCGAAAGCCTCGATACCATTGCCAAAGTGTACGAGCTGGTGGTAGATGCCGGCGTGCACCGCGCCAGCAGCATCCGGGTGGCCGAGGCCGCCAAGATTATCGAAAACACGCAGCGCGATGTGAACATCGCGCTCATGAACGAGCTGTCGATGATTTTCGACCGCATGAGCATCAACACCTACGAGGTGCTGGAGGCGGCCGGCACCAAGTGGAACTTTCTCAAGTTCAGCCCCGGCCTGGTGGGCGGCCACTGCATCGGCGTGGACCCGTACTACCTGACCTACAAGGCCAAGGAGCTGGGCTACGACGCTAAAGTTATCCTGAGCGGCCGCACCACCAACGACAACATGGGCGCTTACATCGCCCGCAAAACGGTGCAGATGATGATAAAGCGCGGCAAGGACGTGGCCAAAAGCCGGGTTTTGGTGATGGGCGCGACCTTCAAGGAAAACGTGGAGGACATCCGCAACTCGAAGGTGGCCGATGTGATTCAGGAGCTCAAAAACTTCTCGGTGAACGTGGACATCGTAGACCCGCACGCCAGCTCCGACGAGCTGCTGCACGAGTACGGCTTCCGCCTCACGCCCCCCGAAAAGGTGCGTCAGGACTACGATGCCGTCATCGTGGCCGTGAGCCACCAGCCGTATCTGGAAAAAGACGAAGCGTACTTTCAGTCCATCACGGCCGACAACGCGGTGCTGGTCGATATCAAGGGCCTCTACCGCGCCCAAACCATGCACGAGCTGCACTACTGGAGCTTGTAAGGTATAGCTGCTAGCTAGTAGCTGTTAGCTAGTAGCTTTTTTCTCCAAATAGAAAGCTACTAGCTAACAGCTACTAGCTAACAGCCTAAAAATCATGACTAAGATTCTCGTTACCGGCGGTGCCGGCTACATTGGCTCCCACGCGGTGGTAGAGCTGGCCCAGGCAGGCTTCGAGCCGATTATCGTTGACAATTTCGTGAACTCGGAAACGACGGTGTTAGCCGGTTTGCGCGAGATTTTGGGCCGCGAGGTGCCCTGCTACCGCATCGACTGCGGCAATGCCGAGGCGCTGCACGAGGTATTTCGCAAGGAGGGCGACATTAAGGGCGTCATTCACTTCGCGGCCTACAAGGCGGTGGGCGAGTCGGTGCAGAAGCCACTGGCTTACTTCCACAACAACGTGGGCTCGCTCATCACGCTGCTGCAAGTAATGAAGGATGAAGGCGTGGAGAACCTGGTATTCTCGTCGTCGTGCACCGTGTACGGCATCCCCGACCAGCTGCCCGTGACGGAGGCTACTCCCACCAAGCCCGCCAGCTCGCCCTACGGCCGCACCAAGCAGATGTGCGAAGACGTAGTGCACGACTCGTCGCAAGCCGCTGATAATACGACGCATACCATCCTGCTGCGCTACTTCAACCCCATCGGGGCGCACGAGTCGGCCAAGATTGGCGAGCTGCCCCTGGGCGTGCCCAACAACCTGGTGCCCTTCATCACGCAAACGGCGGCTGGCCTGCGCGACAAGCTCACCATTTTCGGCAACGACTACGACACGCCCGACGGCACCAACGTGCGCGACTACATCCACGTGGTGGATTTGGCCAAGGCCCACGTAGTGGCCGTGCAGCGCCTGCTCGACCGCAAGGCCAGCGAGGTAGTCGAAACCTTCAACGTGGGCACCGGCCACGGCAACACGGTGCTCGAAGTGGTAAAGGCCTTTGAGGAAGCCAGCGGCCAAAAGCTGAACTACAGCATCGGCCCGCGCCGGCCCGGCGACGTGCCCGCCATCTACGCCGACGCCACCAAGGCCGCCGAGGTGCTAGGCTTCAAAACGGAAACCTCGCTGCGCGATGCGCTGGCCAGCGCCTGGAAGTGGCAGCAAAGCCTTGTAAGGTAAGCTTTAGCTTGCCTTATCCCTGCCATTTTAACTGCCAGTAAGTTATCCTGTTAGAAACGTAAAAAGGCAAGCTGAAGCTTACCCTACACCTTATGAAAGTTCTTATCACCGGCGGGGCCGGCTTTATTGGCTCGCACGTGGTGCGCCTGTTCGTTACCAAGTATCCGAACTACCAGATTATCAACCTTGATGCCCTCACCTACGCGGGCAACCTGGAAAACCTGCGCGACATTGAGCACGCGCCGAACTACCAGTTTGTGAAGGGCGACATTGCCGACCAAGCATTTGTCGACCAGCTGTTTGCCCACCAGGAGCCGGATGCCGTGATTCACCTCGCGGCCGAAAGCCACGTCGACCGCAGCATCACCGACCCGATGGCGTTTGTGAAAACCAACGTCATCGGCACCGTGAACTTGCTGAACGCGGCCAAAAACCTGTGGAAGC
>JAKONR010000188.1 GCA_022701825.1 Hymenobacteraceae bacterium
TCCTTGTTTCCGTCGCTGCGTTGGTTTTTAACTTCAAAAAACAGCTGCTCACCTTCAATATTCAGGCGAATGTGCACCGGGTTTTCGGGGTCGTCGAGCACGCCGTGCTTGATGGCGTTTTCGACGAAGGGGATGAGCACGAGCGGGGCCACGCGGCGGCCGGCTGGCTCGCCGGTTACCTGGAAATCGACGTGGAAGCTGTCGGGGAAGCGCAGGCGGTAAAGCGCCAGATAGTTGTGCAGGTACTCGATTTCCTTCTCTAAATCGACCTGGCCGTCGGGTGTGTCGTGCAGCATGTAGCGCATCAGCTCCGAGAGTTTCAGAATGGCGTTGGCCACGGGCTTGGCCACCGGGTAGGCCATGCTGAAGAGCATATTGAGGGTGTTGTAGAGGAAGTGCGGGTTGATTTGGGTTTTGAGGAAATCAACCTCGGCGGCGCGCTTGGCGGCGGCGAGCTGCTGGTTTTCGCGCTCGCGGCGCAGCATCGCTTCCCCGGCCCAGAGCGCGGCGCTCCACACCAGCGACGGGACGGAGTAGTACAGGTTGTCAAATAAGTAAAACCCGACCGTGGTGCCCGCGTGGTAATTGTGGAAGCCCAGCAGCGCCGGAAAGAGCAGCTCCTCCAGGCCGGCCCGCACCGCAATAAAGACGCCCACCGCGCTCAGCAGCCCCAGGCCCAGCAGCGGGAGTTGGCTCGTTCGCAGCAGACGCGGGTAGAGCAGCAGGTAGCAGTAATAAAACGTGAGGATACGCGCCGCCAGAAAAGAACCAGTCAGCCACAAGACACTCGCAATAGAGCTGCCGCTGGCAACGGGTTTTTCGAAGTAGGCGTGCGTCAACACCAAGCTCAGCAGCAGGTAGGCCACAAAAGCCAGCCACGCCGGCAGGTGCCAGCGGACGAATTTGCGCAAGGGATAGGTAGCCATCAGCGTAGTACAAAGGAAGAGTTCAAAGCTACTCGGACCCGCCCGCCGCTCCCACTTTTATTATGTCACTGCCCCGGTTAGGCGGGGCAACGAGTCGTTAGCGCGGGTGACCTAGCCAATAGAGCATCCGCCGGCATCAAACCGGCGGTCGGCCGGCCAGGGCCGGTTTCACCCCGCGTTTGGGGAAAATGACATAATATTTTTCCTCCTCGGGTAGGTGGCTGGCAACCTTCGGGCTTCACTTTCTACTGCCCTACTCTCATGCCTGCTGCTCCGCTTTTACGCACTATTCTTCTCATTTCTTTACTAGCCCTTACCGGCGCTGCTTACGCTCAGGCGCCGGTGGCTGGCACTATTCAGGATGCCGCCGGCCGGGGTCTACCCTTCGCCACGGTGGTGCTGCTGCACTTGCCCGATTCGGTGGCCGTAGCCTCGCAGACAACCAGCGAGCAGGGTACCTATTCCTTTGCCAGCGTAGCGGCCAGTCGCTACTGCCTCAAGGGGCTGGCCCTGGGTTACGTCACCGGCCGCCTAGCCTTGGTGGTAGGTAGCCCGCCGGTACCGGTGCCAGCCCTGCGCCTGGCGGCTAGCGTAACCACGCTCAAGGAAGTGGTGGTGGAGGGCCGCCCGCCGGTGCTGGAGCAGCATGCTGACCGCACCGTGGTGAACATGGACCGCCTCAACACGGCCGGCGACAACGCCCTGGAAGCCCTGCGTAAGGTGCCAGGTATCACCCTCGATAAGGACGAGCACCTCCAATACCGGGGCAGCGGCAGCGTGTTGGTACTCATCGACGGCAAGCAGAACTACCTCACCGGCGAGGCGCTGAGCCAGTACTTACGCAGTCTGCCCGCCGCCCAACTTGGTCAGGTCGAACTGCTGCCTAATCCGCCTGCCTCGCTCGATGCGGCCGGCACGGCGGGCGTCATCAACATCCGACTCAAGCGCAGCCGCCTGCCGGGCCTTACGGGCACTCTTATCGGCACGGCCGCCAAAACCCGTTACCAGCGGACCAGCACCAGCGCCAACCTAGCTTATAATGTGGGCCGGGTGCGCAGCTTTGGCCGGGCCAGCCTGGGCTATTATGATACGTTCAACCAGCTCACTATCCAGCGCCTGATTCGCGACACTACCTTCACCCAGCAGAACTACTGGCACCCGCGCGACTTCGACCTGGGCTACGCCGCCGGGGCCGACGTGACCCTGAGCAAGCGCCAGACCCTGGGCGGGCAGGTGCGCGGCAGCTACGGCACCTCCGCTACGCAAGTCAGCAGCGAGTCGGTGGCCGCCACTGCCAATGGCCGCTCCACCGGCAGCCTGGCCATGCGCAACCCCCGCACCGGGACCGAGCGCGACTTGGCCCTGAATCTGAACTACCGCCTGGCCCTCGACACACTGGGCCGCGAGCTGACGGCCGACGCCGACCTGGTGCAGACTGCCAATGTCGGCCACCAGGACTTTCTACCCCTTAACTCGCCCCCGGTCGGGGCTGAGGGTGCGCTCGTAGGCCAGCAGCGCAGCCAAACGGGCAGCGCCGTCACCATCCGCGCCCTCAAGGCCGATTACGTGCACCCGCTGCCCGGCCACTGGCGAGCCGAGGCTGGGGTCAAAGCCAGTTCCGTTAGCACGGAGAGCCGCATTGCGTTTGAGAAGCTGCGCAGCAGCCCCGCCGAGTGGCAGTTTGACTCGACCCGCAGCAACACGTTTCACTACGACGAGCGCATCGCGGCGGGATTTTTTACGGTGAGCACAAACTTGAAAAAGCTGGAGCTAAAGGCCGGCTTGCGCGGCGAGCACACGCACTCGGTAGGAGAGTCGCCCACCACCGGGCAACGGGTTGAGCGCGACTACTTCCAGCTCTTCCCGACCCTGTTTGCCAGCTACCAGCTCACGGCTCTCGACCAGCTCAGCTTCTCGGCTGGGCGGCGCATCAGCCGGCCCACTTATTCGAGCCTCAACCCGTTTATCAACTACACCGATGCCTACACGGCTATGCAGGGCAATCCCTACCTGGCCCCCTCGCTGGCGCGCTCGTTTGGGTTGAACTACCTGCACGCCGGCTTCCAAGTGCTCAATGTCAGCTACCTGCTCGAAACCAACATGGTGAGTGGGGTAGTTTACCAAAACGACCAAACCAAGGTCACGACGACCCGCCCCATGAACCTCGACCAGGTGCTCACCATCACCCTGACCTCGGGCGGCCACACCGACTTAACCAAGTGGTGGGGCATGGACAACCAGGTGGGCGCCACATATGGCGAGGTGCAGACGCTGGTGGCCGGCCAGCCCGTGCAGTTGCGCCTGGTGGGGGTTACTGCCAGCTCCAGTCACACCTTCCTCTTGCCCCGACACTACCAATTGCAAGTGGGTGGCGAGTATTATGGCCCGAGCGTGAACGGCCTGTATGCCCTACGGTCCAGCGGCACCTTCAACCTGGGTTTGCGCAAACAACTCTGGCAGGAAAGAGCCACGCTTAGCCTGAAGCTCAGCGACTTGTTTTACACCAGCGGCTGGTTTAGCTCGCTGCACTACCAGAATATCAACACCGACTGGGTTAACCGCTACGACAGCCGCCGCCTCGCGATAAGCTTCACCTATAAGCTGGCAGGTGGCAAAACCCGTAGTACCCACGTCGGCGGCAGCGCTGATGAGGAAAGCCGCGCTGGTCATTAGCAAACAAGCAAAAAGACAGTACTGGTAGCGAGCAAAATCAGTTGCCGCTTAACTTTTGGACCAAACTTTTAACCAAGGCCAGCACCTGCACGGGCTCCGTGCTGGCTACCTGCTCGATGAACTGATAACGGCTCATGATTGAGGCGGTTGGGAGAGCCTGCGTCAAAAGCAGGCACTGGTCACGACTTTTTTTAAAATATCGCGCTCCTGCTCCACGCGCTTGAGTTCGGCGCGCAAGCGCTTAAGCTCTTCGCGTTCAGCACTACTGGGTACGGCTTCGGCCAACGCTTGGCGCTGCCAGCGGCCGACAGGCCCTGGGCGCGGGCCACATCCGTTTGCCGGGCTCCGGCCGCCACTTGGCGCACGCACTCCGCTTTAAAGGCGGGCGTATATTTTTTGCGGGTCAGCGGCGGGCCGCTCGGATTGCTGTTTTCGGGCATGGGCAGTGGAAGGTAAGACTTCGCACTGTCTGTTTTTACTCGACCACCTCATAGGCAGACGCCCCTGTGTCAGCCGGTCGGCACGGTTATTGGCTTGACTCAAGCGCTCAAAGGTGCCATCCGTTCGCCAGCGGGCAAAGTAGTAATAGACCACTGACCAAGGCGGAAAACAGGGAGGCAAATTGCGCCACTGACAACCAGTACGACAAACATAAAGCATAGCGTCAAGCAATTGCCTCAAGCTGTAACGGCGCTTGCGGTGCGTAGGTAGCAACGGTTTTATAACTTGCCACTGCGAGTCAGTAAGGAGTTGAGAATTGTCAACCATAAAGCGAACGGAGCCTAGGAATTCCGCTTGCTACTTACTGGCTCGTTTGCTTTTGGGCTGCCTAATTTCCAAACATGAACTGTGTTAAAAAGCAAACGGGGAAGCTGCTTTTTTGGTAAAATCAGCTTGATAGGGCACGCCCGAAGTCACGATGGCATAAGCCTGCTTGAGCAGCTTGTTACAGACTGCAATCAAGGCCAGCTTGCCATTTTTGCCTTTCGCTACGAGGCGGTCATAAAGTAGGCGGCACGCGCCGTTTGCCCGACGAGCGGACCAACTGCACATGAATAACTTGCTGCTAATCAGTGCGCCACTCATCTTACTTATACGTGCTTTGCCGCGTACACTCGTCCCCGAACTGAACTCGCGCGGTCACAAGCCAGCCTTGGCAATGAGCTGGCGGTGGTTCTGGAAGCTGGTGAAACCACCCGCGAAGAGCAGCAGGTAAGCCGCCGTCTTACGCCCGATGCCGGGAATGGAACACAACAGCTGCATTTCGGGTGGATACCGCGCTTCGAGCGTCGTCAACAGCTTGGTTTCGAGTTGCTGCACCTGCTCTTCCAAGTGCCGCAGCGTCTGACGCAGCTGCTCCAGCGCGTCCGGACTGACGACGGGCTGCGCTTGCAAAGCTTCCAAGGCGTTGTGGACCATGGTTTTCTGCCGGATAAGCAACTCCACTACTTGTTCCACTTGGCGACATTTGACAAGCACTGCCTCTTCGGGTTGCCAGCGCGGAGTAGCCTGCTGCTGGCCGTAGCGGAGCAGCCACTGAGCATCCTTATGGTCCGATTTGCCTTTGCCCAAGTGCATCTGAATAAAGCGCTTGACCACGAGCGGATTAAGAACGGCCACCTGCGCGCCAGCGGCGACCAAGTGATAGGCCATAGCCAGGTAGTACGGGCCGGTGGCTTCGAGCACGTACAGGCTCGTGGCGCCGCCGCAGCGCACCAGTTGCCGAAACCCAGCTGGGGTATTGGCCACTTCCAGGTGCTGCACGTGCGCCCCGACCTGGTGGCACACGGCTAAGGTGGCTTTGCTAACATCTACTCCGACAACTGGTT
>JAKONR010000195.1 GCA_022701825.1 Hymenobacteraceae bacterium
GATTCGGTCACGCAGTTTTCGACCGTTATCGGAGTGTATCTATTTAGCATGGGCGTGGGTTCGTGGCTGTCGCGCTACCTGGGCGGGCCGCTGCTGCGCTGGTTTATCCGGCTTGAGATACTGGGGGGCTTGGTGGGCGGCGCGTCGGCGCCGCTGCTGTTTGGGCTGTTTGCGCACGTGGGCTCGTTTCGGGTGCTGCTCTATGGGCTGGTGGGCCTGCTGGGTGCGCTGGTGGGCCTGGAGATTCCGCTGCTGCTGCGCATTTTGCAGGGCCGGCTGGCTTTTAAGGAGCTGGTGGCCAGAGATTTTACGTTCGACTACGTGGGCTCGCTGCTGGCGGCGGTAATATTCCCTTTGGTGCTGGTGCCCCGGCTGGGGCTGGTGCGCACGGCCCTGCTTTTTGGCGCCCTGAACGTGGTAGTGGCGGGCGTGAGTTTGCTGTCTTTCAGCGAAACCAAACCGTACCGCCGGCGCTATTTGGCCACCATCGTCGTGTCGCTGCTGGCGCTGGGTGCGGGCGTGGTCATGGCCGAGCGCATCCAGCGCTACGCCGAAGGCGAGGTGTTTCAGGACACCGTTATCTACGCCCAAAGCACGCCCTACCAGCGCCTGGTGCTCACCGGCAACCACCGGGGCGAGCTGCGCTTATTTCTCAATGGTAATCTGCAGTTTAGCTCGGCCGACGAGTACCGCTACCACGAGGCGCTGGTGCACCCGGCCCTGCAAGACCGGCCGCGCGCCCACCGCGTGCTGGTGCTGGGTGGCGGCGACGGCCTGGCCGTGCGCGAAATCCTGAAGTACCCGCAGGTGCAGCGCATCCGGCTCATCGACCTCGACCCGGCCATGACCAAGCTTTTTCGCAGCAACCAGCTGCTGCGCGAGCTGAACCACAACTCCTTGCACTCGCCCAAGCTGGAGATAAAGAACGCCGACGCCTACGCCTGGCTGCGCCAGGACACGGCCCGCTACGACGTGGTGTTCGTCGATTTTCCCGACCCCGGCAATTACTCCATCGGCAAGCTCTACACCACGGCTTTTTACCAAACGCTGCGCCAGCGGCTGCGGCCGGGCGGGCTGGTGGTGGTGCAGGCTACTTCGCCCTACGTGGCCCGGCGCGCCTACTGGTGCGTGGTGCACACGCTGGCCGCCAGCGGCTTTAGCCCGGTGCCTTACCACGCCTACGTGCCTTCGTTTGGGGAGTGGGGCTACGTGCTGGCCCAGGCGCAGCCCGGCACCTGGCGGCCCGGTGGCGGCGCGCTACCGGCCGGCCTGCGCTACGCCACGCCGCACGTTATCAGCCAGATGCGGAGCTTCCCGCCCGATATGAGCGAAGTACCCACCGACGTAAACCAGCTCAACAACCAGGCGCTGGTGCGGTATTTTGAGGAAGAGTGGGGGCCGTATGGGCAGTAAGCCAGCGGCGGTAGTAAGGCGCGGCAGGCCCGCTCCATTTTGCGCCAATGGGGTAAAATGCAAAGAATCCTATTTAAAAGGTAAAAGTGACATTACTTTCCGTTAGCTTTGCCGCGACTCACCCGCTCGCTCTCGTCTTTTATATCACTTAATATTTACCAATGAAGCAACTTTTTACTCGATTTTGCTGCGTATTGGGCGGCTTGGTTGGAGCCAGCCAGCTGGCCTCGGCCCAAATAGTGTATACGCCGGCCGCCGTGACGGGCTACACCGCCGACGTGATAGCCGAAGGCACTGGCACGGTAGCCAGCAAAACCACCAATACCATCGACCGGGGCAACGCCACCGTGAAATGGTGCTTTGCCAACACCAGCTACGTGAACCCGGCGGGCGCCAGCCCGGTGCGGGCCCTGCCCGTGAGCGGCCTGCTAACCAGCGCCGTAGCGGCCACGCCGGGCCTCACGTTTCAGCTGGCTGCGGCCACGGGCAACAACTCGCTGCGCATCGACGGCGCGGCCTCGGGCGTGCTGACGCTGACCACGCCCGCCCCAGCCACCGAGGTGGTAATGCTGGGCACCGAGGGCAACGGCAGCTCGGCGGGCAAGACCTTCGTGGTCAACTTCACCGATGGCACCAACCAGACGTTTACCAATCAGGTGGTGCCCGACTGGTTTGGCGGCGCCAACCCGGCTTTTGTGGTAGGTAGCCGGGTGAGCTACGTCGATAACAGCATCGACAACGCCAACACCGACCCGCGCCTCTACCAAGTGCGCCTGACGCTATCGGCCGCCAACCTGGGCAAGCTCGTGCAAAGCGTCACGACCTCCAAAACCTCGACCGACCCGGTGCTCAACATCATGGGCATCACGCTGGGCGCCAGCTGCCAGGGCGTGCCCAATGCCGGCACGGCCGTAGCCGCGCCCGCCAGCATTTGCCCCGGCCAGCAGGTGGCCCTGAGCCCCAGCGGGGCCACGGCGTCGGGCGGCATCACCTTTCAGTGGCAGGCCTCGACTAACGGTGGGGTAACCTGGACCAACATCGCGGGCGCTACCGGGGCCACCTACATCGGCACGCCCACCGTTACGACCCAGTACCGCGTTATTCTGACGTGCACCGGGCAGTCGGCCACGTCGGCCCCGGCCACCGTTACGGTGTCGCCCACGGCTGCTACCCTCTCGTATGCCACGCCGCCCGCCACGGCCACCTTCTGCACCAGCGGCACGCAGGCCGTGGTGGTGGCTACCCCGGCCGGCGGCACGTTTAGCGCCCCTACTGGCCTGAGCATCAATGCTGCTACGGGCACGCTCAACCTGAGCGCCTCGACGGCGGGCACCTATACTGTTACCTACACGCCGCCATCGGGCTCGTGCGCCTCGCCGGGCACTACTACCGTTACGCTCACGGCCCCGGTTACGCCCACGCTGGCTTTTGGGGGCACCACGTTCTGCAAAGCCGGGGCGGCTCCCGTCACGACGGTCTCGCCCACGGGCGGCATATTTAGCAGCACTCCCGGCTTGGTTATCAATGCCTCGACGGGGGCCGTGGACCTTGCCGCCTCTACCAACGGCACCTACACCGTCAGCTACACCAGCCCTGGCACCTGCGGCGGCACGGTTTCGACCCGCCTCACCATTCAGGGCAACTCCGCGCCGGTGTACCCCAACGTACTCACGCCCAACGGCGACAAGCTGAATGACGAGCTCAAGCTGAAAATTGCCGACGTGCAGAACTACTCCCTGAAAGTATTCAACCGCTGGGGCCGCCGCGTGTACGAAGGCTATAGCGCTACCGAAGGCTGGAACCCCGCCGACAACAGCGCCGGCACCTACTTCTACCAGGTAGAGTACACCGACTGCGCCGGCCGTGCCCAGATGGCCCGCAACTGGGTCGAAGTAGTGAAGTAAGGAGCTACTCTTCAACCCGTAGTCTCCTAAAACGAGCGCCACCCCGCACCAGCAGGGTGGCGCTCGTTTTTTAGCAGCATATTCAAAAGCAACGGGGCCCAAACACCTTCAAATCAAGTCGAATGCCCGCGCGTACTGCCCCAGCTCGAAGGCATTAGACGCCCCGAGCTTGTGGCGCAGGTTGCGGCGGTGCGTGTCTACGGTTTGCACCGAGATGAACAGGGCCTCGGCAATTTCGCCCGAGCTGCGGCTACGCGCCAGGTGGCTCAGTATCTGGCGCTCGCGGCTGGTGAGGCTGGCAAACGTGGCCGTGTGGCTGCGCAAAAACGTGTTCTCATCGAGCAGGCGCTGCACCTTGGCCGTGAGGTGGCTAGCGGCTTCGAGACGGCACGAGAGGCAGATGGTGAGCAGTGGGCCGCCCTGCTGGCCCTGGGCCAGCACCCGCGCCGTACTCAGGTACAGCTCGAAGGTGCCGCCCGGCCCGCTGCGCACCTGCTGAAAAAAGCTGACGCTGTACGTCGGGTCGTTGCGCGTCAGCAGCTCCACCACTTTGGGCACGTACTCGTGCGCCTCGTCGGGGTTAAAGTAGCGGGCATAATACTCCTCGCCCATGGCCCGCAGCTCCGCGATGGTAGTCTGCAAGCCGTGCAGGCCACGGGCCGACATGTAGAGCACCTGCCGGCAGTCGTGGTTTAGCACAATCACTACGCCGGGATAATGGTCAGCCGTAGCCGCTATTTCAGTGAGGGCTCGCGCAATTCTTTCGGCATCGGTCATGCGAGCAGCGGGGAAGAGTTAAGAACAATAAAACAACGGTGTAACGGGTCTGCTAAATAGCAACCAATTCGGCATATTATTTCGCCGCTTATTCTTACTTCGGCTTGATTTAGTCCGGTCAGGCCGTCCTTGGTTGCGGGCGGCTCCGCACCGTTTCGGCGGCGGCTGTTAGCTTCGTGGCCCCACGTTTTTTGCCTGCCCTATGCCGTCGCGCCGTCTTTTTTTGGAGCAAGCCAGTGCCGGCCTGGCCGGCACGCTGCTGGCGGGCCTGCTGGGTAGCGCGCCCGGCTGCACGCCGGCGCGCTCGGCGGTGCGCGGGCAGCTGCGCGGGGCCACCCACCCGCTGGGCCATTTGCTACGGTCGCCGCACCAGATTCCGCCACCCAGCGGCACGCAGGTGGTCGATACCGTTATCGTGGGCGGGGGCGTGAGCGGACTGGCGGCCCGGCGCGAGCTGCACCGCCTCAGCCCGGCGCACCAGACTATTTTGCTGGAGCTAGAGCCCACTATTGGCGGCAACGCCGCCGCTGGCCGCAACGGCCGCACCGCCTACCCGTGGGGCGCCCACTACCTGCCCCTGCCCGACCAGCGCGACCACGACTTGCTGGCTTTCTTGCGGGAAGCCAAGATTTTGACGGGTTTTGGCCCCGACGGGCTGCCCACCTACGACGAAACCGCCCTCTGCCACGACCCCGCCGAGCGCCTGCTCATCCACGGCCACTGGCAGCCCGGCCTGGTGCCCGAGGCCGGCGTGCCCGCCGCCGACCGGGCCGAACTAGCCCGCTTTTTGGCCGAGATAGAGCGCCTGCGCCACGCCACCGGCGATGACGGGCAAGACCTGTTCCGGCTGCCGCTCGACCTGTCCTCAACCGACGCGGCCACCCGGCAGCTCGACCAAGAAACCATGGCCGACTGGCTCGCCCGCCACGGCTACCACTCCGAGTACCTGCGCTGGTACCTCGACTATTCGTACCGCGACGACTTTGGGGTGCCCGCCGCGCAGGTGTCGGCCTGGGCCGGGCTGCACTATTTCGCCGCCCGCAAAGGCCGCGCCCACAACGCCCCCGCCGACGCCGTGCTCACCTGGCCCGCTGGCAACCACCACCTCGCCCAGGCCCTGCGCCAGCAGGGCGGCGCGGGCCGCATCCAACCCAACGCGCTGGTTTTTGGGGTGCGCGAAGCGGCTGATAACCAAGTCGAAGTACTGGTGTACGACGCCGCTACCCAGCGCAGCACCGCGTTGCTGGCCCGGCACGTCATCGTGGCCGCGCCCTGGCACGTGGCCAAGCACCTGCTGCCCGGCCCCGCGCTGCCGCTGGTCCCGCTGCACGCGCCCTGGCTGGTGGCCAACCTGCTGGTGGATGGCTACCCCGGCGGCCCCGGCCAGCCACTGTGCTGGGACAACGTGCGCTACGGCAGCCCCGCGCTGGGCTACATCGACGCCGAGCACCAGGCCCTGCGCGGCTTCGACGCGCCAGGGCCGCGCAGCTTAACATTCTACTGGGCCCTGCCCACCGACCCCGCCCACCCGGCCGCCGCCCGGCAGCACGCCCTGGCCAGCACCTACGCCGACTGGCTCACGCTCATCCTCACCGAGCTCGACCTAATGCACCCCGGCCTGGCCGCCCGCGTGCAGGCCGCCGAACTCTGGGTTTGGGGCCACGGCATGGTGGCCCCCGCGCCCGGCTACGTGTGGGGCGCGGCGCGGGCGCAGGCCCGGCAGCCGCTGCTGGGCGACCGCATTCAGCTGGCGCACACCGATTTCAGCGGCGTATCGGTGTTTGAGGAAGCCTTTCACCAGGGGCTGCGGGCAGCGCGGGCCGTGGCGCGGGCCGTGTAAAGCGGAGTGCCACTCCGTTTTACAGAAAGCGGCCACGTAGCGCGGGGGTGGGCACCATACAGCTTTCCTGCCGCCCAAACCAGCGGTAGCGGTGCCGGGCCACGAAGCGGTACACCGCGTTGCGCCAGCCGCTTGGCAGCAGCCAGCCCACCGCTGCCAGCCGCCACACGCCGCCCAGCCGACCGGCTATGTGTAGCACCGCCGCCGAGTGCGTGTACACGCGGCCATTGGCCACCAAGATTACCGAGGTGGGGTCGGCCAAGGCGGCAGGGGCCAGGGGCTGGCCGTGGGCGGCCAGCAGGGCGCGGGCGGCCTCGCTTTGGAGGGCGGCGAAGCGGAACTGCCCGGCCGCATCGTGACGGATAACGAACTGCACAAACCCGTGGCATAGGTTGCACACGCCGTCGAAGAGAATGATGGCCGGGGCTGACATAAACACGCGAGATTACCGACCTTAACGCATGGCGCAGGCAACGGGTTGGTGCCCAGGCTAACCACCCGTACCGCGAGGGCGGCGTGGCCCAATTCGGCAAGCGCACCAGGGTGGCGAGCAAGGCCGGTAGGCAGTGCGCCAGCACCGGCGTAGCCGAACTGCCCACCGAGCAGTTTGAGGATACTTTTCAAGTTAATTTCCTCTTGCTGGCGCAGGTGGTGAAGCCGCGCTGCCGCACCCGCACGCGCGCGATTTCAGCATTGCTGCCTCATCCATCAACACTCACCGGGGCGGCTAGCGGCGGGGCTACTGTACACCGGCCAAGAGGGCCAGCCTAGCCTACCTTCGTTCGCTTTCGCAGCACCTAGCAGAGAAGCAGATACGGGCCCGCACCGTAGCGCCCAGCCCTATTTGGGTGCTCCCTGCTTCGGCGGGTTTTCTACCCAGAAGGCCGAAAAATTTGGGCAGGGCACCACGCTAAAGTGCCCTCACCAGCCCGCCGAAGCAGGCCCGGCCTACTGGTTTTTGGCCCCGGAAAGCGCCCCGTATACCGCGAGCCAAGCCAACCAGCCGAACGGGGGCGAGGCACTCAATACGTAACCTAATCCTGGTCTTTCTCGATTCAGACCTATCCGCCGGGCTCGCTCTCGGTGAATATTTCTTTTCCTACCTACTCCACTTTCAGCCGTTTTCGTCATGAAAAAAGCTTATTCGCATTTCGCCGCGCTCGCCTTTGCCGCCCTTGCTTTCAGCTCGTGCAGCCGCGCCAACTACGCCACCAACCAAGCCGCTTCGCCCCTCACCGCGGCCAGCGTAGCGCAGGCACCCGCCATCGCCCCATCGCCCGCCGCCGAGCTGTCGGCCACCGTAGTAGCCCAGCAGCCCGCCGTTGCTACTCCTGAGGCGGCCCCGGCCGTAGCTTCCGCTGCCAAGCCGGTAGCCGCCGCGCCAGTAGCCACCCGCCGCCCCACCCCGGCCCCCGCTGCCGCCGCCCAAACGGCCGTAGCCGCCACCACCCAGCCGGCCGCCAAAGCCGCCAAGCCTACGCTGGTGCAGCGTTTGGCTTTGAACAAAGTAGCCAAGCAGCTCTCCAAGATTGAGCAGCGCCAGCAAAACACGGCCAGCACCGCGCAAACGGCTGCTCGCAGCGGCTCGATTACCATTCTGCTGGTGGGGGTAATTGCCCTGCTGCTCGGCATTCTGCTCAGCGTGGGCTGGCTCGGTACCCTCGGGGGTATCCTCATCCTGGTGGGCATTATTCTGCTGCTGCTAAAGGCCCTGTAAGCCGCTTGTTTGCAAGCTAAAAAAGCTCCGCTGGCTACTTTGCCGGCGGAGCTTTTTTGCGCTGGTGCAACGTAAGCTTTAGCTTGCGGGCGAACGCAGCGAGCCATCGCACTCGCCCACGTTTACTTACGCCCTGCTCGCTGCGCTCGCTCGCAAGCTAAAGCTTACGCTACACCTGCATGTCCCAACCCTGGATTCGCTCGCCCCGCTACGACGGCTGGCTGATACTCGCGCCGCCGTTTCTGGCCTTGCTGGTGGTGCTGGCGCTGCCCGCGCCCTACCGGCAGTCGGCCGGGTTTCCGCTGCTGGCCTGGGTGGCCGTGGTACTGCTCATCGACGTGGCGCACGTCTACGGCACGCTATTTCAGACTTATTTCGACCCGGTGCGGCGGCGGCAACGGCGCACACTGCTGCTGCTGGTGCCGCTAGCTTGCTACGCGGGCGGCGTGGCGCTGCACGCGGCGGGCGGGCTGGTATTCTGGCGGGTGCTGGCCTACCTGGCGGTGTTTCACTTCATCCGACAGCAATACGGGTTTCTGCGCCTCTACGCGCGGCACGATGCGCCCGCGCCCGGCCAGTGGCTGCCGGCTGTGCTCATCTACGCGGCTACGCTCTACCCACTGCTGTACTGGCACTTATCCAGCCCACGCAATTTCAATTGGTTTGTGGAGGGCGACTTCGTGCAGCACGACTGGCCGCTGGGCCGGCACCTCGCCACCGGCCTCTACGCGGTGCTGCTACTAGCCTACGCGGCCCGCGAGACGTGGCTGTTTCGCCGCACCGGCACCCTCAATATTCCGCGCAACCTGCTGCTGCTCGGCACCGCCGGGGCCTGGTACGCGGGCATCGTGGTCTTCAACGGCGACCTCGCCTTCACGCTGCTCAACGTGGTGTCGCACGGCGTGCCCTACCTGGCGCTGGTTTGGAGCCGCCGCCCCGCCGCCGCCGCCGGGCGCCACGGGCTGGCGCTGTTTTTGGGCGCGATTGCCGTGTTCGCTTTCCTCGAAGAAGGCCTCTGGGACGGCCTCGTGTGGCGCGAGCACGGCGCGGTCTTCGGCTGGTTTCAGGGCCTGCCCGCCGTGGCCGAGCCCGCGCTGCTGATGTGGCTGGTGCCGCTGCTGGCGCTGCCGCAAAGCACGCACTACGTGCTCGACGGCTTCATTTGGCGAAAGCAACGTGTAGGGTAAGCTTTAGCTTGCCTTTTCCACAGATGCCAGGCTCGTACCCAACACGCGCGGAAAAGGCAAGCTGAAGCTTACCCTACTCTCAACTCACTTCGTTATCACCAGCTCCACGCGCCGGTTCAGCTTGCGCGTCTCTTCTCGGTCGTTGCCAAACTTGGGCTTGCTGCCACCGAAACCGACCGTCGTGATGCGGCTTTCGGCCACGCCCTTGCTCACCAGGTAGCGCTTCACCTCGGCCACGCGCTGCTCGCTGAGCACCTGGTTTTTATCGGCCGGCCCCACGTTGTCGGTGTGGCCTTCGAGGCGGATTTCCAGCTGCGGGTTGGCTTTCATCGAATTGGCCAGCTCGTTGAGCGTGGGGTAGGCCGAGCCTAGCAGTCTGGCCTGGCTTTGGGTGAAGATAATGGCCGGCAAATCGAGGCGCGAGCCCACCGTGGCGGGCAGCAGGCGCGGCTCGTAGCGGCGGTCTTCGCCGGGCGCCACGGTCAGGGTATCCACCTTGGTGAGCAAGCCTGCCGTGGTCGTGACGCGGTAGCGGCCCGGCACCAGCGAGAGCTGAAAGCCGGTGTTGCCGACCTGCGCCGTGCTGCGGAAGTCGATGGTGCTGCCCAGCAGCAGCGCCTGCACCTGCGCCGCGCCCGCGATGGGCTGGCTGGTGCGGGCATCGAGCACGCGGCCGGTAACGAGGGCGCGGGGCGCTTTTTCGGGGTCGATGGGAGCCGGCACAGTGTCGGTCGGGGCCGGGCCGGGCGCGGTGCGAAATAGCTTTTTGGGCGCGTTATCTACTTTGCCCGACGACGAGTAGTAGGCCGTGCCATCTGGCCCGAGGGCCAGAAACCCGTCGTAGCCCGGCCCGTTGAAGCGCGGCCCCAGGTTTTCGACCGGGCTCCACTTCTCCCACGAGTCGTCGAGGCGGCGGCTGCGGAAGATGTCGGCCGAGCCGTAGCCCAAGTGCCCGTAGGAGCTGAAGTACAGCGTCTTGGTATCGGCCGACAGCCAGGGCGCAAACTCGTAGCCCGGCGAATTGACGACCGCACCCAGGCTCTGCGGGGCCGTGTAGCCACCCGCCCCGTCGGGCCGGCTGAGGTACAGGTCATTGGCACCCTGCGCATCGTCACGCTCCAGGCTCAGGAGCAGGATTTTCTCGTCGGGCGTCAGGTAAAAGCCCGTGGCCACGTTGGTCGAGTAGTACGCCGCGATGCGCAACGCGGCCGGCTTGCCGCCCGCCGCCACCCGCGACGCGCCCTCGTCCTTGAAGCCCGCCGACTCGTAGGTGCCGCGCACCAGCAAAGTCGGCTTTTCGGCCGCGCCCACTACCGCCTGCACGGCGTTGTTGTGCTGGGTGTTGAGGCTGGCCGGGCTTTCGAGGCGGGCGGGCGGCCCCCAGGTGCGGCCTTTGTCGGTGCTCTGGCTCAGCCAGATATCACCGCTCTCGGCCACGCCCTCCACGTTGCCCGCAAACTTGGTGCGGCTGAAATACAGGCGCTGCCCATCGGGCGAGGGCACCGGCTGCAACTCATTGCCAGCCGGCGAGTTGAGCGCCGCCAGCGGCTCGGGCGCCGTGAAGTAGGGCGGCCCCGCCGCCTGCCGCAGCTGCAACTGAAACAGCCGCCACTGCTGGCTGGCCCGCCCGGTGGCCCGCGCCGCCACCACGGCCGTACCGTTAAATTTATCGACCGCCGCCAGCGTCGCCACCCGATTATCAAGCCGATTCTCTAATTGAAACGAGCCAATCGGCCCGGCCGGCACCAGCCGCCACTGCTGCCCCAGCCCCCCAGTGTAGGCGCGCTGCACCAGCGGCGTAGTGCCGCCCGCCGTAGCGCCGGGAGCGGTTTCCAGGGTCAGGCACTGGCCGCTGTGCTTAGCTTCCAGGCGGTAATACTCGCCGCCCTCGCGGATGAGCACCAGCCGCCACTGCTGGCTGAGGGCGTGGGTAAACTCCCACTGCACGGCCGGCGCGCCGCCGGTAGTGGCAGCGTGCGAAATATCGAGGCTGCGCCCGCTGCTGCGGCAAATAATGCCGTACAGCGCCCGGTCGTCGGGCGTGAGGGGCGTTTGGGCGGCGGCCGAGAGTGCTAGTAAACAGCAGAAAAGTACACGAAACATTCGGCAAAGGTCGGGCATCGCTGGCTAAACGGCCCGCGCCGGCTGGCTATTGCGAGCGGTGGCGAGTAGTGGCGCGAAAAGCAACACCTGTCATGCAGCACGCAACGAAGTAGCTCGCGTGCTGACGCCTGCGAATGCCAATTTTTACTGTGCCACGCGAGATGCTTCGCTGCGCGCTGCATGACGACTGTGTTAAATAACCACCTACTCTAACCCATATTTCTCCCGAAATTTTTTATCAAGCGCCGTCTGCTTGCTTTCGAGCCGGATGCTGCGCCCGTCGATGTACGCCAGCGTCACGGCATTGGTCCGCATGTCGAGCAGGTCGCCCTTGCTCACTACCAGCGTGGCCGACTTGCCGGCTTCGA
>JAKONR010000204.1 GCA_022701825.1 Hymenobacteraceae bacterium
AGCGGCTGCGGCAGGGCTTCCGCGCCTTCGGCCGCAAAATCCCCGATTTTGCCACCAACGCCGCCCAGATTGTGGGCGTCGAGAGCCGCACCTCGTCGCCCGTCCGCATCCCGCGCGACAACGACACGCTGCGCCACCCGGTAGTGGCCGGCCTCTTCCCCTGCGGCGAGGGCGCGGGCTACGCGGGCGGCATCGTGAGCGCGGCCATGGACGGGGAACGGGTGGCCGAGGCGCTGGCCGTATCCGTAGGGCGCTAAAACACGTTTGTATTTACTCAAACACGCTCGTCATGCTGAACGCAGTGAAGCATCTCTACCGCTTCATCCGTGCCGTTCAATGAGGCGGCAGAGATGCTTCGACTACGCTGCGCTCCGCTCAGCATGACGTTTCTTATAAAAATATCCTATCATGAAAACCCTCGTCCTCGGTGCTACCGACAACCCATCACGCTACGCCTACCGCGCCGTGCACTCGCTTAAAAACCACGGCCACGAAGTAGTGCCCGTGGGCATCCGCAAAGGCCAGGTAGCCGGCCTCGATATTCGCCTCGACCGCCCGCAGGAGGCCGGCATCGACACGGTAACGCTGTACGTGGGCCCCCAAAACCAGCCCGGCTGGTACGAGTACATTCTGGGCCTCAAGCCACGCCGCATCATCTTCAACCCCGGCACCGAAAACCCCGAATTGGAGCAGAAAGCCCAGGCGGCCGGCATCCAGACCGAGGAGGCCTGCACGCTGGTGATGCTGAGCGTGGGACAATACGATAAATAACTCTCACTCAATTTATTTAGCCGCCAAAAAGCCGCTTACCGCTTTGGGCAAGCGGCTTTTTTGGGAGTTGGCAAAGCTCGCTGATAGCTCGGCCTTGCGCAGTACACAATGTAAAAATACCGGTGGTTTGATATAGTGATTTGCGGGGAAAACGTGTAGCTTTGGCGGGATAGTCAGCACGTCATTTATCGCTTACCCTATGGTTAATTCTCTACGAATCAAACGCAAAACCATCACACACAGTTTGGCTTTGGCGCTACTGCTACTGGGTGGCCTGGCCCGGCCCGCGCTGGCCCAAAACCAGTTTGTGACCCACGACGACAGCAACCAGGTGCCCAGGGGGCGGCCCAAGGCGGGCAACGTGCTGGTAAACGACGACAATCCCGCCAATTTGGCCACCAGCGCCTTTGGCGTGACGCTCGTGACGCCGCCCACGCACGGCACGCTCACGGCCTTCAACCTCGATGGCAGCTACACCTACAGCCCCAACGCGGGCTACGTGGGCGCCGACAGCTTCACGTACCGGATTTGCCAGCCGCAGGGTGCCAGCAACTGCTCCAACGTGTCGACGGTGGCGCTCAACGTGTACGACCCCAACCAGGCCTGCACCCAAGGCACGGGCCCCAACCTGCTCCAAAACCCGAGTTTTACGGCCGGCAATACGGGCTTCTCGTCGGGCTACACGTTCGTGCCCACGCCCACGTCCACGCCCAGCCTGTACGCCGAAGGCACCTACGCCATTGGCAATAATGCCAGCACCTACCACCCCAATTTTGTCGGCAGCGGGCGCACTGGCCCCGGCGATAACTTTATGATGGTGAACGGTGCCGCCGCGCTGCAAGCGGTATATTCACAAACCATCACCGTGTTTCCTAATCGCTTCTACACCATCTCGGTGTATGGCACCAGCCTGCACCCGAGCAGCCCGGCGCAGCTCGGGCTGGTAGTCGATGGCAAGTCAACCTCGGTGGTCACGACGCTGCCCGCCGCCATCAACCAGTATGTGAAGCTCGAAGACCTGTATTTTTCGGGGCCCGGCCCCGCCGGGGGCTGGCCGGTTACGTTCGAAATCCGCAACATTAATAAGGAGCCGTCGGGCAACGACTTTGGTATCGATGACGTGTATTTTGGCTCGTGCAGCACCGATTTGCAGGCCGATACCAAGACCAATCCCGCGCTGCCGAGCATAGCCGGCCCCACCGGCATTTTGCCCCTGAGCGCTACGCTGAGCGTGGGCGCCAATTCGGGCGTGCAGGCGGCATCGTTCACCATCGTGAGCCTGCCCGCCACGGGCGTGCTCCTCTACAATGGCGTGCCCGTAACCGTGGGCCAGGTTATTCCGGTGTCGGCCCCCGGCAGCCTAACTAGCGGCGGGCTGCTCACCTACAGCCCGTTGGGCAGTTGCGCCACGGCCACTTTCACCTACACCGCCACCGACAACACAGGGCAGATTTCGACCAACACCGCTATTTACACTATTCCGGTGACGGGGCCGAAAGTGGCGGTTATCCGGGGGCTGGCGGGGCCGTTTTGCGCGGGGGCGCAGGTGCAGCTCACGGCGGGGCCGCAGGTGGGCTACTCCTACACCTGGTACAACGGCACGACGATAGTAAACGGGACCGGCAATGTGCTCAACGACAGCATTTACGTGGCCAGCACCTCGGGCACCTATACCGTGCAGGTAGCCAGCACAGGCGCGAATGCGGCGGGCTGCTCGACCACCTCGCAGGCCTTCACCCTCACCATATCGCCCGCCGTAACGGCCGGCACCATCGGGGCCGACCAGATGGTGTGCGCGGGCACCGCGCCCGCCCCGCTCACCAGCCCCACCGGTGCGGGCGGCGGCACCGGCACCTACACCTACCAGTGGGAAAGCTCGCCCGACAACCTGACCTGGACGCCCGTGGCCAGCGCCACGGCGGCCACCTACGCACCGGGCACGCTCAGCGCCACCACCTACTACCGCCGCCGGGCGCAGTCGGGCACCTGCCCGGCGGTGTACTCCAACGTCGTGACCATCACCACGCAGCCGGGGCTGGCCACCAGCATCACGCTGGCTACGCCGCCCGCGCAGTGCGTGGGCAGTAGCCTCACCTTTGCGCCGGTGCCGGTAAACGCGGGCCCCACGCCCACCTACCGCTGGCTAGTCAATGGCGTGGCCGTGGCCTCGGCCACCGGCCCCACCTTCACCAGCAGCACCCTGGCCAACGGCGACCAGGTGCAAGTTGAAATGACGCCCAGCGCCGGGCTGTGCAGCAGCGGCGCCGCCACGGCTACGGTCACGGTGGTGCTCACCACCTCGCCCGCGCCCACGCTCAGCATTGCGGCGCTGCCCGCCGGGCCGGTGTGCGCGGGCACTGCGGTCACGTACAGCATCAGCCAGGCGGCCAATACGGGCACGGGCGCGCAGTACCAGTGGCTGGTCGATGGCACCGCCGTGGCGGGCCAATCGGGCACCACCTTCACCAGCACCGCGCTACGCAACGGCCAAATAGTGAGCCTAGTACTTAAAACCACGACGGCGTGCGGCCAAGCTGCCACCGCTACGTCGAATACGGTGGCCGTCGCCATCAGCCCGGTCGTGACGGTGAGCGCCGGGCCCAACCAGACCATCTTCGAGGGCGGCCAGGTAGTGCTGCAAGGCACCACGAGCGGCACCGGCCCCGTGACGTGGTCGCCGAGCACGGGCCTCACCTTCGGCAGCGACCCACTGCGGCCCACGGCCGCGCCGCGGGTTACGACTACCTACACCCTCACGGCGGGCACGGGTGGCTGCGCCAGCACCAGCCAGGTCACGGTTACGGTGCTCGACGCACTGCGCATTCCGAATGCGTTCACCCCCAACGGCGACGGCAACGACGACACCTGGCAAATCGACCGCATCGGCAATTTTAGCGACAACAGAGTCATCGTCTTCAACCGCTGGGGCAACAAGATTTTTGAAACCAACCACTACCAGCGCGGCAATGAGTGGGACGGCTCCATCAAGGGCTCGCCCGCGCCGCTGGGCACCTACTACTACGTCATTACGCTGGGCAACGGCAAGTCGTACACCGGGCCACTGACTATCTTGTACTAGCGCATTTTGCTTTCGTTTTCAAGAGCCCTGGCGCGAGCCAGGGCTTTTTTTGTGAGACCTTGCAAGACGTTATTTGGTCATGCGGCGCGCAGCGAGGCCTGACTGATAAGAGTACTTTTCGCGGAATAGCCGATAATTTTTCCTTTCCCAGGCAACCCTTGCCGCCCGGCCCGCATCTTGCGCCCCAAATACCGCCAATCTGCCCCATTTCTACCTTTTTCCGTGACCTCCGACGCCGACCTTATCGCTGCCTGCCTGCGGGGCAACCCCCGCGCTCAGCGCCAGCTCTACAACCAGTTTGCGGGGCTGATGCTGACGGTGTGCCGCCGCTACCTGCGCCGCCAGGAAGATGCCGAAGAAGCCCTGCTTTTGGGCTTCGCCAAGGTGTTTCGGGCGCTGCCCACGTTTCGGCTAGAGGGCAGCTTTGAGGGCTGGGTGCGGCGCATTATGGTGAATGAGGCGCTGATGGAGCTGCGCCGCCGCGAACCGCTGCACCTCTCGTTCGAGGATTTTGCGCAGCCCGAAAACCTGGCCAGCACCCCCGCCACCGCCGATACCCAGCTGCAAGCCGAGGAGCTGATGGCTTTACTGCAAGAGTTGCCCACCGGCTACCGCACGGTCTTCAACCTGTATGCGTTGGAAGGCTACTCGCACGCCGAAATCGCGGAGGCGCTCGGCATTTCGGAGGGCACCAGCAAGTCGCAGCTCAGCAAGGCGCGGGCCATGCTGCAGCGCCGCCTGGGCGGCGGCGGCCGGCCCGCCGAGCGGGCCGCCGTACCAATGTATAATTTCTAGACGTATTCTGCTATGCTTCCTGCTGATAATCAAGATAATATCGACGACCTCTTTCGCCAAAAGCTCGACGGGCACGCCACGCCGCCCGCCCCCGACCTGTGGGCGCGCCTGGCGCTACCCGACGCCAACGCCGAGCCCGTAGATACCGCTTTTCGGGCCGGGCTGCGCGGCCACGCCACGCCGCCCCGGCGCGAGCTGTGGGAGCGCCTCGAAGACGAGCACCTACGCCCGCAGCCGCGCCGGCGCCGGGTAGCGGCTTGGTGGCAGCTATCGGCGGCGGCCGTGCTACTGCTCATGCTGGTGGGCGGCGCGCTGTGGAGCGGCCACTACTGGCAGGCCCCAGCAGGCGGCCAGGTAGCCAGCCGGCCCGCCACCGAGCGGCCAGCCCCTGGCGCTACAGCTCCTAGTAGCAGCCAGCCGCAGGTTCCAGTTACGGCTCAACCACAAGACGTTGCCAGCGCGTGCTCAGCCGCCCCGAAAAAAAACCAAGATTTTTTTTCTGCTGAGGCAACCGCACCCCGCCCTTTCACATCTAGCACCCCGATAGCCCGCACTACCCGGCCGCGCCGCCCCGCCACCGCGCCCCAGGTCAGCGAGGGTTATCAACCCCAACGCTCGCAGCCGGACGCGGCTACGGGCCCGCTGGCCAAGCACGGGGGGCGGAAAACCCCGGCTGGCCAGCTGCTTACTGCTCCTTTGCCCCAACCCACTGCCCCGGCAGCAACCCCACCCACCCACGCCAATGATGCCCCGATTTTGGCCCTGGCCCCCGCCGCCCCGGCAACGCCAGAAATCATTGAGGTAGAAGTGCGGCGCGGGGCCGCCCGCCCCGAGGCTGCCCCGGTAGTCGCCGTTGCCGTGGCCACCGACGCGGCCCCGGCACCCGCCCGGCGGCGGGGCCTGCGCCTCGGTGGGCTGCTGCGCAAGGCCGACCACCTGGTGCACGGCGAGCTGGCCGAGGCCACCGGCCTGCCCGAAACCGTGACCCTGCAAGCCCACCTGGGCGGCCGGCTGGTTTCGAAGACCATTCAGCTGTAGGGTAAGCTTTAGCTTGCCTGGCGCTGCGATTTTCAACGCTTTTTTCTTGATTTTTCTACCCGGCGCGGAAGCTTTCCCGCGCCGCCCCTCACCTCTTTGCCTTCTTTCACCCATGAAACCCGTTCTTTTCTCCGCTGCTTTGCTGGCCTTGGGGGCCGCCGCCACTACCACCGCCCAAGCCCGCACGCTGGCTCCCGCCGCGCCCACCGATACGATAGTGGTGCGCCTGCCCAACAAGGCCGTAATGACGCTGGTGGTGCGCGATGCCAAGCAGCTGCGCGAGCTGCCGCAATACCACCTCGACTCGCTGGTGGCCCGGCTGGGGCCCTACATCAAGCGGGCCGATGAGGCCGCCAAAACGGCTAGTACCGACCGCGTTACCACCCAGTTTTTCCCCAACCAAGACGCGCCCGGCCAGGGCCTGCCCGAGGAAGTCCGCATCACAACCCGCAAGAGCCAGGCGCCGGGCGGCGCCAGCACCAACCGCGTCGATGTGGCCCTGAGCAAGGTTTTTGGCTTGCAGGTAAAAACGAACGCCGAAGGCAAAAAAACCTACAACACGGGCAGCTCCGAAATCCGCCAGGCCCGCCGCGACTCGCTGAACGAAGCCAACCAGGCTCGCCATTCGACTAGGACTGACTTGGTCTTTGACCTGGGCCTGAACGCGCTGGCCAACCGGGGCAGCGGCGCACCCGAGCTGCGCACGCTGGGCTCGCGCTACGTCAACATCGGCCTGAACACCTTCGCGCGGCTGGGCGGCAAGCAAAGCCCAGCCTACCTGGTATTTGGACCCGAATTTGCCTTCAACAACTACATGCTGGAAGGCAACAACAAGTGGGTGAACCAGAACGGCCGCACCAGCGTGGTGCCCGAAACCAACGGCCGCCAGTACCAAAAAACCAAGCTGGCCACATCCACCTTCACCGTGCCGCTGATGGTGCAGTTCAAATTTCGGGAGAAGGATGGGCGCGGCCACTCGCACAGCGGGTTCACCATCGGGGCCGGGGGCTTCGTGGGCTACCGCCTGGGCAGCTGGACCAAGCTCAAGTATTTTGAGGAAGGCAACACGTTCAAGGACAAGAACTACGGCTCGTACAACCTCACCGATTGGCAGTATGGCCTGCAAGGCGTAATCGGCTACCGCTCCTTGCAGTTCTTCGCCAAGTATAACCTGAACGAGCTGTTCCGCGAGGGCCAGGGGCCGCAGGCCCAAACGGTGAGCTTCGGGCTCCGCCTCTTGAAATAGCTTGTAAAACGGAGTGGCACTCCGTTTCGCGTCAAGACCAACTGTCCGAGCGCGAAACGGAGTGCCACTCCGTTTTACACTTCCCGAAAGAAATTATCGAGCAAAATCGCGGCCGATACGGCCACATTCAGGCTTTCGGCCCGCCCGCCGGGGCCGTGCGGAATATGCAGCCGCCGCGTGAGCTGGGCCGCCACGGCTTCGCTGAGGCCGTGGCTCTCGCTGCCCATCACGAGCACGCCGGCCGGCGCCAGGCGCAGCCGGTGCACGTTGTCGCCGGTGAGGTCGGCCCCAAAAACGGGCACCTCCGGGGGCAGGCCGGCCAGCCAGGCGGCCAGGTCACGGCCGGCCCACACGGGCACCCGGCCAAAGGCGCCCATGCTGGCGGCCACGGCTTTGGGGTTGAAGGGGTCGGCGCAATTTTCGCTCAAAACCAGGCCGGGCAGGCCGTACCAGTCGGCTAGGCGCCAGAGGGTGCCGAGGTTGCCGGGGTCGGCCACGCTGTCGAGGGCCAGCACGAGGCGGGTAGCGGGCAGCGTGGGAGCCAGCGCGGGCACGGCGGGCTGCGCCACCACGGCCAGGGCGGCGGCATTGGTTTGGAGGGAGCCGAGCTGGGTCAGCTCGTCCTCAGTGGCCAGGCTCAGGGGCACGGCTGCCGGCAGCAAGCGGCTGGCGGCCAGCTGCTCGGCAAAGGCGGGCGTGGCCACCACGTGCTCGATGCTAAGCTCCGAACTTAGCAATTCTAGCACGCTTTTGGCTCCTTCGACCAGGAAGGCGGCGTGACGTTGCCGATATTTGCGCTGTTGCAGCGCCCGGACGTATTTGGCGAGGGCTTTTGATACCATTGGAGAAAGTACGCAAACTTACGCTGGCCCCCGGCCTTAGCCTGCTGGCCGCGCTGCTGTGGCTGGCCGTGGGCTGCTCGCCACTGCGCCTATTGCAGCCCAACCAGCGCTTGCTCACGAAGGTAGAGGTGGAAAGCGATGGCCTGAGCCCCGCCCAACAGGAGCGCATGCTAACGCTGGTGCAGCAAAAGCCCAACCGCAACATTCCGATTCCGCGCCTGGCGGTGTACCAGTTCGGGCACTCGTTCTACGACTCGGCGCGCATCCGAGCCAACATGGCGCGCATCCGGGCCAGGTATACCGAGAAGCTGGCGGCGGCCCAGGGCGACTCGGCCAGGCTAGGCAAGCTCACGGCCCGCCGCGACCGCCGCCTGCAACGCAAAGCCGTGGCCCTCGAAAAAGGCAACGCCATCATGCGCCTCGGCGAGCCACCCGTCATCTACGACCCCGACCTGAGCCGGCGCACCGTAGACCAGCTCGGCACCTACCTGCGCTCGCAGGGCTTCTTTCGGGCGCAGGTTTCCTACACCGACTCGGCCCGCTCGAAGCGCAGCCTCATCGACGGCCTGCTGCGGGCCGTGCAGCTGCGCAACAAGCCCGTGCACGCCGTGCCGCTGCGCGACTCGGCCGGCCAGCGCCTGCACCGGCGCGTCACGGTCACGTACCAGGTAACGGAGGGGCCGGGCTTCACGCTGAGCAAGCTCAGCAGCCGCATCCCCGACACGGCCGTGGCGCGGGTAGTGGCCCAGGCCCAGGGCGCCACGCTGCTGCACGTGGGCGGGGCGTATAACGAGGACCTCATCGGCCAGGAGCGGCAGCGGCTGGAGCTGCTGCTCAAAAATGCCGGCTACTACGACTTTCGCGCCCAGTTCATCACGTTCGAGGCCGATACCAGCTTCGAGAAAAACCAGGTGCGGCTGGGCCTGCTCATTGCCAGCCCCGAAAAAGGCCCGCACCGCCGCTACCGCCTGCGCCGCGTGACCATGCTCGCCGATGCCGGCCAGGGCCAGGTGCTGCGCAGTCTCACCGGCGACACCACCCGCACTGCCCGGCAGCTGCGCCGGGCCGAGCGCCAGGCCGCCCGCGCCCCCGAAGCCGCCGACGAAGGTACCAGCAGCCGCATCTCCACGGCCAATATGCCGGCCGGCGTGACGCCCGCCGCCGTGGCCGACTCGCTGGCCGCCCGCCGCAGCACCCGGCGGCGCCTGCCCCCGCGCGATACCGTGCGCGTCGACTCGGTAGCCTTTGCCAGCCGGGGCCCGCTGGCCTACAACCCGCGCATTCTGGCCCGCCAGATACGCCTGCGCCCTGGCCAGCTCTACGACCTCGAGCGCACCCAGCGCACCACCCGCCTGCTAGGCGCGCTGGACATGTTCCGGTTTAATAACGTGAGCTTTAGCAAGGTAGAGCGGGCCACACCGCCGCGCCCCGACTCGGCGCTGACGGAGCCGCTGGCCGATTACTACCTCGATGCGCTCGTCACGGCCTCGCCCAGCCCGCGCTTCGGCGAAACCACCGAAATCGGCGGCACCTACGTGGCCGAAAAAGCCGGCCCCTTCGCCAACCTGCGCCTGAAATGGCGCAACCCCTTCCACGGGGCCGAGGTACTGGAACTGAGCGGCCGGCTGGGCTTTGAGGGCCAGTACAACCGCCTGGGCGCGGCCGACCCCACCAACAATAACACGCTCAACAGCGTGTATACCGTGCAGTACGGCCTCACGGCGGCCCTGCTGATACCCAAGTTTTTGGTGCCTTTTGGGCTCGGCAATTTTCTGCGGGCCTACCAGCCGCGCACCCGCATTTCGCTGTCGCAAACCTATACGTCGACGCCCTTCTACACGCGCACCAACGCCGAATTTACCTTCGATTACATCTGGCAAACATCGGCTTACCACCAGTATATTTTCACGCCCATTGATGCGGCACTGGTCAAGACGCCGCGCATCGAGCAAGAGTACCGCGACAGCCTAGAAGCGTATCGCAAGCGCGGCAGCCCGCTTTACCAGTCGTTCCGCTCGATTTACGAGCCGAGCTTCAGCTTCACCTCGGTTTACAATTCCAACGACCTCAACCAGACGCGCAACGCGCAGTACCTGCGCCTGTTTGTGGAAGTGGGCGGCCTGACGCGTAACCTGTACCGTAACAAAGCCTGGTTCAGGGGCGACCGCGAACCCGCCAATCAGCTGGAAGCTTACGACTTTGCCAAGCTCGCCATTGACTACCGCCGCTACTACCGCCTCTCGCCCCAGACTTACCTGGCCTGGCGCCTCAATGGCGGCGTAGCGCACGCCCTCACGCCCACGCCCACCGTCGATAACCCGGCCGTTAGCGCCTACACCATTCCCTACGACAAGTATTTCTTCGTGGGCGGCTCCAACAGCGTGCGGGCCTGGCAGCCGCGCCGCCTGGGCACCGGCGCCTACGCCACTAAGTTTGCCAGCGGCGCGCGCGACTACATCACGGAGCAGCCCGGCGAGCTGCTGCTCGAAGGCTCGGTGGAATACCGCTTCCCGGTGTATTCGTTTATCAAAGGGGCGCTGTTTACCGATTTTGGCAATATTTGGACCTTGCAGCCCGACCCCGCCCGGCCGGGGGCCGAGTTTCAGTTTAATACCTTCGCCAAGCAGTTTGCGGTGGGCTCGGGCATCGGCATCCGGTTCGATTTCACGTTCCTGATTTTGCGCTTTGACATCGCCACCAAGGTCTACGACCCCACCAACCCCGACCCCTGGACTATCAAAAACGCGCTCATCCACACCCGCAACCAAACGGCCCTGAATATCGGCATCGGCTACCCGTTCTAGGGCAATATCACGTGCTTTTCAGTGCGTGGGCGGGCGCAACGAGCACCAGCGCGGGGCGAACTTCCCCGGCCAACTGCCCCGCACAAAAGCGCCCTGGCCACCGAGGTGGCCAGGGCGCTTTTTTTTAAGCAAAACCGACTAATCGGGTTGTAGCGGCTTCGCAGGCTCCGCCTGGGCGTCGCTGGCTTTGGCAGCCTGCACGGGCGCGCCGTTCAGGGTCACGTGGTCGAAAACGATGCTCGGGTACTTGTTAGTAAACGTGGACTTGGGCGAGGTGGCCGTCACGTTTTTGAAGACGATATTCTCGACCTTATCGGTCGGGTTGCCGGCCAGCAGGGCAAACTCGCGGCACTGCACGTTCACGTTGGAAATACGAATGTTGCGGATGGTGCCGAAAGGCTTTTCGGCACTGCCGGCCAGGTTGAAAAACTGCGTCCAGGGCGAGAGGCTCACGATGGTGCCGCACTTGCCGGTGATGCCGTCGATGGTGATGTTTTCGTAGACCTGGTACGTGTCGGGGCGCATTTTGAAGAGCAGCACCGGCCGGTCGTGGTTCATGCGGCAGTTGCGCATCGTGATGTTGGTGGCGTGGATGCACTCGCTGCCGCAGGTGAGGGCGGCGTGCACCTCGCCGAAGGTGCAGTTTTCCACCAGCACGTCTTCAATGGGGCCGTTTTCGGGCAGCTTTTGGGCATTGGGGCCTTTGCCGCCCTTGATGCACACGCCGTCGTCGTTGACGGAGATGTAGCAATTGCGCACCACCACGTGCTTGCACACGTCGATGTCGATGCCATCGGTGCTCGGCGCTTTTACCGGCCGGAAGGGCGAGCGGATGTCGCAGCCCTCGATAAGTACGTTGGTGCACTGGTAGAGGTGCGTGGTCCAGAAGCCCGCATTACGCAGCTTCACGTCCCTTATCGTTACCTTGTCGCAGCCCCAGATAAAGAGCAGCCGGGGCCGGTGTACCTCCAGATTAGTGGACGATTTGCCGGCTTTCGACATTGAGTCGCGGTGCGCCCAAAAGCCTTTCCAGAAGTTCAGTCCATTGCCATCAATAGTGCCGGGGCCGCTGATGGTGAAGCCGTTGACTTTAGTAGCATTGACGAGCGCCGCGTAGTAATCCAGCTTCTGGCCTTCCATCCGCGACGGAATCAAGGGGTAATCGGCGATGTTATCCGAGCCTTTGAGCTTGGCCCCGGCTTGCAGCCGCAGCTGCGTATTGGGCTTGAAGAATAAGGCCCCGCTCAAAAACACGCCTTTTGGGACTACGATAGTGCCGCCCCCGCTCGCGCTCGCCTGGTCGATGGCTTGCTGAATGGCCTTGGTAGTGAGCTTGGTGCTGTCGGTACTTGCCCCAAACTTGGTGATGACGTACTCCTTGGGCGGAGCGGCCTTTTTCGAAATTGTTTCGCTTCGGAAAGACGTCGAAAACGTAGCTAACCAAGCAGCTAGCAGCGCGATAATGAGTTTCATGGGTGGGGAGAACTAGTAATTAGCACGAAGAACCGGCCTTTCCCAGCACCAACCATACTGTAGTTACCTGACCTTGAAATGTGGCGCAGACGGAAAACCCGCGCCCCTACTCGCCTGGCTGATACGCCCGCTCCACGTGCCGCGCTACGTCCTCGGGGTAAAACCAGATGTCCTTGAACTGGCCCTGGCTGTAGAGCGGGGCCTGGTCGGTGAAGTGCGGCGAGTCGGGGCGGCTGGCGCTGCCGCCCGTGACTACGGAGCGCGCCACCACGCGGGGGCCAAACTCCACCACGGCCACGAAGCTGTTGCCCACGTTGCCGTAGCGGCGCTTGGTGCCGGGGTAGCTGTGCGCCCCGAAAGCCGCCAAACTGCCCCACGCCGACGACGCGAACGCCACCGGCCGGCTGGGCTGCTTGTCGTCGTAGGTTTCGCGGAGGTTGCCCGTGAGGCGCTGGTAGCGGTTGACCTCGCCCCAGGGCGTTTGCCACTTGCCGAAGTCGCGGGTTAGCTCAGCCAGCGTTTCGGTGAGGGCGGCTACCTTCTCCTCAGGCGTAGTGTGGGCGATGGTGTAGGCCGTGAGGCTGAGGTAGTCGAGCGGCTGGCCGGCGGGCACCCGGCCGCGCCCGAGGCGCAGGATGCGCTCGCCCCAGACGATGGCTACCGTTTGGGCCACCGAGGCCTGCGAGTAGCGCAAGTCCCAGTCGCGCAGGGTTTCGATGGCCTGCTGCACGTCCTGCGAAAAGGGGTCGCGGGGCGAGTCGGCCAGCAGCTGGTAGTCGTCGAGCAGGGCGGGTAGCAGCTTTTCGAAGCCGGCCAGATACGAGTCGTTAGCCGCCGCGATGAGGGTATCGAGGGTGAAGTTTTTACGGCGGCTCAGCACCCGCACCGCGTTGAGGCCCCGGTAGTTTTCGGCGTCGGGGGCCATGTAGGCGGGGTAGTTGGCATGGTCGGGGCTGCTGGTGGGGCCGGCCACCGTGTAGGGCGTGGAGTTGCAATTCTGGATGAAGCCGCTGGCGGGGTTTTTCACCTGCACCAGCTCGCTCACGGGGTGCAGGCCCAGCCAGGCAGTGCTGTCGGAGCGGCCGGGCACGGGGCGGCTCCAATCATAACCGCTGGGGCGGCGCGGCATGAAGTTGCCGTGCCAGTAGGCGATGGTGCCGCTTTTATCAGCAAAAACGGTGTTGTTGGAGGCGTTGCCTTCCAATTCCAGCGTCTGCTGAAAGCTGGCGTAGTCGGTGGCCTTGGTGCGTAGGTACGACTGCTGCAAGGCGGCCAGCGGGTCGTTCATCATCTTCACGGTCAGCCACTGGCCGTTGGCCTCGCCCACTACCGGGCCGTGCTCGGTGCGGTAGGTCGTGAACTTGCGGGTCAGCAACTGGCCGTCTTTCTTGTATGCCAGGGTGATGTCGGCGGCCTGCACCGGCTTTTGCAGCCCGTTGTAGAGGTAGGTGTAGCTGCCGTCGGGCTGTTTGGTGATGGTTTCGAGATACTCGTCCATCGAGTCGGCCGAGGAGCTGGTGTGCATCCAGCCGCAGCTTTCGTTGAACCCTTGATAAATAAAGAACTGCCCCCAGGTCACGGCCCCGTAGGCATTGAGGCCCGCCTGGCTGGTCATCTGCACCTCCGAGCGGAAGTAGAACGAGGTGTGCGGATTGATGAGCAGCAGCGCGTGCCCGCTGGCGCTCTTGGCGGGCGCAATGGCAAAACCGTTGGAACCCACCGGCTCGCGCTCAAATCGCTCAAAATCGGGCCGCTGCCAGGCCCCCGATTTTTGCTGGCTATAGAAGGCTTTTAGCCTATCGACGGGCACCACGCTGATGTTGCCCCCGATGCTGCCCTCGCTGAACAGCAGCGGCATCCAGGGCTGAAACCGGCGCAGCAGCCGCGGCTGCACCGCGGGGTGCGTGGCCAGGTAGTAGTTGGTGCCCGCCGCAAAGGCGTCGAGCAGTTGCTTCATCGCGGCCGGGCTTTGCTGGTACACCGCGATGGCGCGGGTGCTGTCCATAAACAGCCGCTGGCGCAGGTCGGTGTAAAGCGCGGTTTCGCCCTCGACCGCGGCGCGGCGGCCCAGCACCTCGATGTAGTTGTCCTCGACCCGCGCAAAATCATCCTCGCACTGCGCGTAGAGCGCGCCAAACACCGCGTCGGCATCGGTGGTGCCGCTCACGTGGGCGATGCCCCAGGTGTCGCGCACAATGCGCACTTGCTGGGCCTGCTGGTTCCAGCGCAGGATTTCGGCGGGGGTAAACGCCTGGGC
>JAKONR010000218.1 GCA_022701825.1 Hymenobacteraceae bacterium
GCGAATGCTTCCGCCTGGCCGGCCTGGCCGTGCCGAGCTGGCTCAAGATGCAGGTGCGCTACGGCCGCTCGCCCGCCCTGCAAGCCGCCGAGCTGCGCAAGCTCATCAGCCTGCCGCTCTTCGAGCAACCGGCGCTGGAGCAGGAGCGCGACATGTTTCTGCTGCAAACCTTGCTCATGCTGCGCGACTCGGACCTGCGCCAGCTGCGGCCGCACCATGTGAGCCCGCACGAGTTGCCCGGCGTAGGCAGCCAGTTGGTGCTCACCATTCACCAGGATAAAACGATAGGGGAGGTGCGCCTGCCGCTGCCGCCGCTGGCCGCTGCCATCTGGACTAAGTACGGCGGCCAACTACCCGTGAAAGCCCAGCAGCACCGCAATCGCTATACGAAGCTGCTGATGGAGCGCGCCGGCCTCACCCGAGGCTTTGTGCGAGTGCGTTTTGTGCATGGAGAACCAGTTGAGGAGGTATTTCCGCTCTGGCAGGTGGTCACCACGCACACGGCGCGCCACACAGGCGCCGACATGGTGATGCTGGGTTCCGGCGGCAATTCGGACTTAAAGGAAAAGGCGCTCGGGCACGCCGGCGTCTACGGCCACGACGCGCTGGAGCGCTACGGCCCGGCCTTGCTCACTGCCTGGAAAGTGGTACTGGGTGCAACTGAAATAAATGCACCCAAACCAGCCCCCCGCAAGCCCCGCAATAAACCCAGGCTTACGGGCGGCGGCATGCTGATAAGGCCCGTTAAAAGGGGCTAGCGTGGGGTTTTTGTAGGTTATCCTGGGTAAACCCTAGAGACCAAGTGGGCCCACCTGAACGCCTTGCAAGGTGCTGTTAATCAGCATTTTGCAAGGCGTTTTACTTTGTTGCGGGACAGCTTGCGGGACAAAATTTCTAAACGGCTTTTTCAGACCTGTTATCCGATACCCGAAATTTTGAATAAAAAATAAAATCAGCGGTGCTATCGGCGACAGAATGCTTAATCCCTCCACCTGAACGCCCGAAACGACCGAACCGGTACCGCTGATTCTACTTAAAAGGCAAAGGGGGCGAGTGCGTAAGCCTAGGGGCTCCCGTGTCTCCGAACGTCCATAACGACCCCCCCGCTAGGATAAAGATAAGGATAGACAGCTGCCCGCTCAAAGCAGTACACTCGCGGCCCCTACGTGGGCGGCGCGGTCGGCTTTAGCTTCTAGGGCTAGTAGGCTGGCATACCAGCGGGTAGGCTTGCCCCGGTAGTGGGTTTTGCGGCCCTTGCCCCGGCTCATATAGGCATCTTCTACTTTGCGGTCTAGTTGCAGGGGCCGCACTAGTGCCCGAATGCTACGGGGTGTCAGTTGTGAATCGTAATAGAGCCGCTGGCCGGGGTAGGCTAGGCGGTGGGCAAAGTAGCCCGTGTCGCCGTGTAGATATAGCACCGTGGCCGGCTTGCCCGATACCGGGCAGCGCATCCGGTAGCGGCCGGGGCGGTGGTCGTGGCCGGGTAGGTTGCTGGGCAGCGCCTCTAGCGTCACATAATAGTCTAGGTCGGTGCCTTTGTCATAGGTGTATTTCAGCCGTAGGTGGGGCTCGCTATCGGGCAGCATATGCACCTCCAGCGTAATGCGGCCGGTGTTATTGCCGTTGCGGCTCCAGCTTAGCGTAGTGACGTGTGAGGTGGTCGGGTGCCAGTGGACACGAAGCTAAGGTAGGTTAAAAAGGTAGTGGAGGTCGATTTCGAGCGGGGTGCAGTAACCCAGGGCAGAGTGCAAGCGCTGGGTGTTGTAGTAATGGTCGAGGTACTCGGCCAGTTCGAGGCGGGCCTCTTCCAGGTCAGCAAAGCAAGCCCCACGAGGCAGCAGCTCAGTTTTGAGGGTGCTCCAGCCACTCTCCGCCAGGGCGTTGTCGTAGGGGTTGCCGGGCCGGCTCAGGCTGGCAATGGTCTGGGTACGGTCGAGTAGGGTAGTGAAGGCCTCGCTGGTGTATTGACTGCCCCAGTCGGCGTGCACGAGCAGGCCAGGCGGGGGCTGGCAAATGGCCACCGCCCGGTTAAAGGCGGTCAGAATCAAATCGGTGTGCAGTGACTCGCTCACGTGCCAGCCGACCACGCGCCGAGAAAAAGCATCGCGCCAGCAGGCCAGGTACGCCCACTGGCCCGTCGCCAGGGCCAGGTACGTGATGTCGCCGACCCAAACTTGGTTTACTTTCGCCGTGTCCATTTCTACCCGACCACCTCACGGTTAGCAGTCAGTAGATGCTGCCAGGCTGTGAAATGCACACCAAGCCCTCACGCAAAACCTGAATACCCGTTAGTAGGGAAGACGCTTTTAGTGGCTCCTAAATGCCATGTACCCCGCCTCGTATTCGTCCGCGTTGGCAATCGTGAAGCGGTAGCGAATGCGGGGCGCATCCTGCACTAGCACCACCCGAACCATGCCCCCTTCCTTTAACAGCTGGTGCAGCGTGCGGGCGCTGGCTGCTTCTAAGTCGAGCTGGTCTTGCGCGTTGGTGGCCCGCAGGTGGTAGGCGCGGCCATCGGCGGTTCGCACCTCCACCGCGTATGCCGTGGGTCCCGCTACGGTGATGCGCTGCGAAGTCGTGTAAGCTGCCTTGCCGCCTACGTAGTGCCTCCAGAACCCTCGGCCTACCAGGTATTTCTCTTCGGCCGGGTGGTGGGTCTCGACGGATAACAGCACGTGCATGGCGCTGGCGCTATCTACCCGCAGCTCGGCCACGACCGGCGACGTGGTGCCGGCTTGCGTATAGTCGCCGTAAAACGGCCCGTGCGTTAAAAAGCCCCTGGCGTCTTCCGCAAAGTCGCTGTCGTAGGGCTGCGTATACCAGTTCTCTGCCGGGTAAGCGACCGCCCACTCCGCGTCGGGGGCGGCGGCCTGGGCGCGCCGCTGTTGCTTGCGCCGCTCGCGCTGCCGGGCCGCCTTGGCCAGTGAGTCGATGGTGGGCCGCTGGGCCACAAGCGCCCGCGCCGCCGCCGCCGTGGGGTACCGGGCCAGCAGCCGGGTAGCGTCGCGTTGCAGCTGGTCGAAATTTTCCTGCCGGTAGTCTTGCCGCACGAGCGCCCGCAGCCCCGGTAGGCTGACCGTATCCCGTACCGGCGCGGGCGCAATGGGCAGCAGCGAATCTGGCGCGAGGCGGTGGGGCCCGCTGAACTCGGCCTGGGGCGGGGTGGGTTGCTCGCGGCTACAGCGCCAAACGATGAACAGGGCCAACACAACGCATCCAGCCAGCTTGGCTAGCTCCGTAAAAGAATACATGCACGCAACGCTGCTTAAAACAGATGGATAGAGGGCAGCAAAGGTAGGAGTCTCGCATGGGGAGGTACTCCGCAGCTTACCGGGGCCTACCAGTAGGGGAGAAACCGCACTTGCTTTGTCTTCACCTATTCCCGAAAACAAGCAATGCCCCCGCTACCCAGCCACCGCCGCCTCAAAGTCACCTCGGCTTTGCACCTCTCAGGCGACTGGCTGCTACAAGCAGGCTTTTGCCCCGGCGACGTGGCCACCATCGAAGTAGGGCAGGGGCAACTCACCATCACGAAAGCCTAAAGTAAAAAAGCCCCGCTTCCCACGGGGCTTTTTCTTGCTATCGCAAATCCCGCACCCCCCGCCAGTAGGGGAGAAGCTCGTGCTAAACGGGGTTTTCTTTATCTGCCCCATGCTGTAAATTTTTTAAGAGTAGGCCGGCGAGTGCAATCCAGTTCTTTAAGCCCAACCGTAGATACAGCGTTATGCACCTCGTACTTCTACCCTCTACTACCTTACCGCTCTTTACTTATGAACGAATTTGCACTGCTCATCGAGGAATGGGAAACGGACATTCAACTGCTTAAAATAGACTTGCACTGCCTCGCCTCACCGGCAAGCGCCCCGCAAGCGTTAGCGGAGCGCAGGCGCCTGCAGCGCGAACTGCACCAAGCCCGCAAGGCTCAGGTGTTACTCTACGGCCTCTCGCAGACGCTTCCAAGCGTATTAAGTATAGCAGCCTAGCAGTTCCAGATGCAGGGCAGAAGCCCTTGGCTATCACCAAAGCCTCATAAAAAAGCCCCGCTCATCACGGGGCTTTTTATAGTCGGACGGTGCGCCCAGCATCACTGCTAAATTAGCTGGTAGCCCCTGCACCCAGGGCAATAACCGTAGGATTTCTTGGAGTGGCGATACCCACCGTGTGCCAGAAAGTGGATGGGGGAAAGAAGTCCGGGTCGGCACTGATGGAGCCGGCGTCCTGCTTGGGAGTCGTTTGGTTTTGCCAGTCGAAGAGCGATGTGTATGGAGTGCCATTGAGAGTCCACGCTATTGGGCCACTATTCGGCCGCCAGTACACATTGTTGAAGCTGGAAAGGGCAGAATTATTGACGTTGCATATCTCTCGGATATCGTAAAAAATATTATGGTCGAAGGTGAGTTGCCCCGCGCCCTGCTTGCTTATTCCCAAGCCGTTGCCATTCCCTTCATTGAGCAATGTATTACGCGTGAAGACAACATCTCCATTGCTGGCATATAAGCAAAAGCCATATTTAGTATCAGGAATAGCCGTCAGCAATACGTTGTTGCGGATAGTGGTGGTGCCGGCTGTTGCCTGTAGCAGTGTGCGCTGTTCGTTTGAGGCTTTCTGGTAGTCGCCACCGGCGCGCTGGTCAAAGAAATTGCGCTCAATCGTAGCTGCGGCGCCTGCTTTGAAAGGCCCAGCCGCAGCAATGGCGGTCAGGTGCGTAAAGCAGCCGCGAACGGTAAGCTGCAAAGCCTCCCCGGCAAAGCCAGTGCCGAAGTTTTCGGCATAGCAGTCCTCGTAGAGGACGTTAGCCAGCGGGTTGGCAGCCCCATTGAACGAGTGGCAGTAGTAACCGGAGGCCGTTTCGTAGCGTGCTACCTGCTGCCCATAAGCGTAACCCCCAATGGCTACGCAGCGGCGGAACGTGGTTCCCTTGCTGTCGCCAGTAGCGTTCTCGTAGTAGTAGATGAAATAGCTGTCCCGTCCTTCGCCCTTCCAGCACACTACATCTTCCAACGAGCAGTCATCGGTCACATACAGAGTATGCTTGGTACCGTCTTCCGCCACGCAGGCTGACACGACGGATTTCTTCCCTCTGATACGAAGTACCCCATCGTTGAGTATGCTGCGTTTAGCATGGATATTCGATAGCCGCAGCCCTGTGGCAGCATCGGCGGTATCAAAGCCGGCATCGCGTACTGCCACCTCAATCGTTACGCCGTCGGCCTTTGGGTTTACAGAATCGATAGCATGAAAATATACCACGGAGGTAGAGGTTGACTGGGGAGCGTAGAAGCTGCCCGGCGTGTTATCGCAGTCTTCCTTAGTGGTTTCGATACGTCGCAGGCGTTGCCCATCCTCAAAAGTTGAAAAAAGGAATTCACGCCCATCAATATCTGCTACTGGCGTTACGTCGAATTGGTAGAGGTTCGTATAACCTGGCGTTTTGAGGATATCCTCAGGCTGCACTAGTTTACTGGCATCGAGCACTGGTAGCTCGCCCACGCCGTAGGCACCCACCCGCACGTTGGGATAGTCGATGGTAAGCTGCTCCCGGAAGTAGGAGCCATATTCCAGCCCCAGGCTTTTGCCCGCACCGAGCAGGTTTTGCGCCGCCGCAATAGTTTGCTTGGCGGTGGCAGGCGTCAATCCATCGTTGGCATCGTTACCGTTGAGGCTAGACACGTAGTAATCGAAGCTCGGGGGAATCTGCGCCCGTAGTTGCTGGATTAGGTCCGTGGTGCCCAGCGGCTTAAACGAAAAGGAGCCATTGCCGCCTGCTACGTTGTAGCTAAGCGATACATTGCCGGTCCAGGCAGTGGGAGAAGGGGTAGGCATACGGGAAAAAAGGTAAAAGATGGAAGTGGTGAATGGGGTAACTCGAACAGGTGCAAAGCACGCCGGGGGCGAGCGATATAAAAAGGACAATGTGTTATTTTTTAATACATTATGTTTGTTAGATGTATACTTGAAATACATTAAAATTTAATTTGATAAATGCTGTGAAATAGCCATTAAGACATGAATTAGGCTCTGCTATGCCTCTTAAGTCGTATGGAATGGAGCCCAAATCGGACATTGGGGCGTACTGGGCCTAGTCGACAGCACTGCCATTAAGCACGTCAAGTTTCTGCGCGAATGCTTACGCCTTGCCGGCCTGCCCGTGCCCACCTGGCTCAAGATGCAGGTGCGCTACGGCCGCTCGCCGGCGCTGCAAGCCACTGAGCTGCGTAAGCTCATCAGCCTGCCACTCTTCGAGCAGGAGGCCCTGGCCCAGGAGCGCGACATGTTTTTGCCGCAAACCCTACTCATGCTGCGCGACGCGGACCTGCGCCAGCTGCGGCCCCACCACGTCACTACGATTGACTTACCCGGCGCCGGCCCAACGCCCGTGCTCAGCATCCGGCAGGTGAAGACCGGCGACGAGGTGCGGCTGCCCCTGCCACCGCTGGCCGCTGAGCTATGGGAGCGCTACCAGGGCCAACTGCCCGTGAAGGTGCAGCACCGCAACCGCTACATGAAGCTGCTCATGGAGCAGCCGGGCCTCACCCGCGACTTCGTGCGTGTGCACTCTACGTGCAGGGCGAGGCCACCGGGGAAGTAGTGCCGCTCTGGCAGGTGGCCAGCGCCCCGCCCGCCACACCGGTGCCGACATGATAATGCTGGGCAGCGGCGGCGATTCCAACCTCAAAGAAAAGGCGCTCGGCCACGCCGGCGTTTACGGCCACGACGCGCCGGAACGCTACGGCCCGGCTATGTTGGCTGCCTGGAAAACAGTGTTGGGTGCAAACGTAAAAAATGCACCTAAGTACACGGGCGGCGGAATGTCGTTTGGGTTGGTGAAGAGGGGCTAGCGTAAGGATATGGTAGGTTATCCTGGGTAATACCCCGACACCAAGTAGGCCCACTGGTATTTGTCCCCTAAAAGGCTGTCATAACGAATGTTATGATAGCCTTTTTTGCTTTAGTGGGGGCGTTTAGGGCGTCCGATTTTGTGGCCCTGCCACTGTTTGACAGGCTGGGTACGGGCGCTGGCCAGTGTGGGGCCAACTTGCGTGGCGCCTGGCGGCGGGGCGGGTTTTGGGGCTGCCCCGGCCGGCGGCGGGGTTATTCTACCACCAGCTTTTTAACTACCGTGCCGGCCTCCGTGGTCAGGCGCAGCGAGTACACGCCGGTGGCGATGTCGGCCAGGGGCAGCGTGTGGGCGGGCCGGCCGGCGGGCAGCACCTGCTGGCGCACCACCCGGCCCAGCGCATCGAGCAGGGTGGCCGCCACGGGCTGGCGGCGTAGGCTGGCCGGCAGCTCGATGGTGGCCTGCGCGCGGGCCGGGTTGGGGTACAGGGCCACCTGCTCGGCCAGGGCGGCGGGCCCGGTGGCCAGCACCTGCCGGGGTGCAAACACCAGCTCGAAGCGCGCGGCACCGGGCGCCGCCGTGGCTACCGTGAACCGGTGGGTGGGCTGCTGGCGCAGGTCGGTGAGCGTGCCGAGCTGCGCATCGCGCAGGTACACGGGCACGGCGCTCAGGTTCAGCAGCTGGCTGGCCATGAGGGTATACACGCCCGGCGCGGGCACGCCCACGGCCAGCGGCACCACGCGCGGGCTGGCGTCCAGGGCGGGCTGGCCGTCGATGCTGAGCGGCTGGCCGCTGGCCGGGCGGGTAGCCAGGTTGAGGCCGGTAGGATTGGCCAGCTTTTCGGCATCGAAGGCGGGCTCGAAGGCCGTCGTCGCGCCCTGCTCGAAGTGCACGTAGGCCTCGTCGGCGAGCGAAAGGCTGGCGTCTTGCAGCGTCAGCTGCACCAGGGAGCGGGCGTCGGCGGCTGGGCGCAGGAAAGAGGTGCCGCTGGGCACGGTCAGGCGCTGGCTGTTGCGGAAGGTCATGGTGGCGCTGCTTTGGCCGGCGGCCACGCGGGCAAAAAAGCCCTGCCCCAGGGGCAGCACGGGGTTGCCGATGCCGTTGACGTAAGTGCGGTAGCGGCCCAGGTACTGGCTGGTGCTCTGGTAGACGTAGATGGCGCCTTCGAGGCCGGCGCGGTCGGCGGCATCGACGCGGGCGTAGTTGAGCGGGGCAGGGTAGGGGTTGCCCAGCAGCTGCCAGCCGCCGTCGGGGTAGGTGGTGCGGGTGCTGGTCAGGGTCAGCGTGCGGTCGCCGCTGGTGAGCGTGCCCTGGTAGGTGGGCGTGGCCGTGGGCAGGAGCTGGCCGGACGTGGGCACCGTGAAGACCGGCGCGGCCGTGGTGAGGGGCGCGGCCGGCTCCGGGAGGAAGAAGCTGCGCTGCAGCTGGCAGCCACTACGGTGTTAGCGTGAATACCGTTAGCCGTGAGCAGGTCGAGGTCGCTGTCGCCATCGAGGTCGCCGACCCCTATGGTGCTAGGATAGCTGCCCACGGGCACCTCCGAGCCGGCGCCGAAGGTGCCGTTGCCCTGGTTGAGGCGCACGCCTACCGCACTGTTGTTATAGTTAGCCGTGAGCAGGTCGAGGTCGCCGTCCACATCGCCCACCACAATGTCTTCCGGGGTACTGCTCACGCTTACTTCACTGCCCCCATAAAGGTGCCCGGCCCCGCGCCAGCCGCGGTCGTAAACTGGTACACGTAGGGCCGGAAGGCCGCGCCGCCCGCGCTCGTTACCGTGGCCGGCGAGGTCACGTACACCGTTTCGACGGGCCGGAAATTCTGGGCCGGGTTTACCCGAATGGTGTTGCTATTGTCGACCGTGACGTTGCCGCCGCGCACGAGCTGGCCCCCCGCGCTGCTCCGAAAACACGCGCACGTTGCCCACCGTGGCCGTGTTCAAGGCCTGGCTGTAAACCAGTGCCACGTCGGTGGTTCGCTGGGCGTAGGTGATGTTGCGCCCCAGCACGACGCTCGTTACCGTGGGCTAGGCCTGCGCCCGCAGGGCCGGCAGCAGCAGCGCCGCCAAAGCGGCCAAGAGTAAGGATTTTGGCATGAGTATGAAGAAGGAAGCAAAGAGGAAGCCGGGCGGGCGCCGCCCAAGCCGCCGCCCGTGGTATTCGGGCGGCATTTTGTTGGCCTTATCAAAGGTCCGGGGCCCATTTGCCCGCTTACAAGCCCCGCCCTACCCCTAAACAGGGGGGAGATCGCGCTTTTTTGGCCCCCCCTGTTTAGGGGTAGGGCGCTGGTTGGGGCTGCCCCGCGCGGGCCCGACCTTTACGCCATGACTCCGCTTCGCCTCGCCCTCATCGAAGACGACCCCACCGTGCGCCAGCTGCTGCACGGCTACCTGTGCCGCCAGCCCGAGTTCACGTGCGTGCTCGTGGCCGGCTCGGTCGAGGACTTCCTGCGCCAGCTGCCCGAGTTGGCGGCCCCGCCCCAGCTGGTGCTGCTCGACATTGGCCTGCCCGGCCTCAGCGGCATCGAGGCGCTGCCGCTGCTGCGCCGCCAGCTACCCGCCGCCGACTTCGTGATGCAAACCGTGTTCGACGACGCCGACCGCATCTACCAGGCCCTGTGCGCCGGGGCCACCGGCTACCTGCTCAAGAGCACCCCGCCCGCCGAAATAAAAGCCGCCCTGCTCGACGTGGCCACCGGCGGCGCGCCCATGAGCCGGGCCGTGGCCCGCAAGGTGCTCGGCTACTTCAAGCCCAGCCCCTCTGCCCCCAGCACCGAGCTCACCGCCCGCGAGCGCCAGGTGCTCGAAGGCCTGGTCGATGGCCTCAGCGAAAAGCAAGTAGCCGCCCGCCTCAGCCTCACGCCCCAAACGGTGCACTCCTACATCAAGCAGCTCTACCGCAAGCTGCACGTGCGCAGCCGCGCCGAGCTCGTGCGCCAAACCCTGCGCCCCACCTCGTAGCAGCCGTTTGAGGTAGCTCAAACCAGTGCCGCCGGCGCGGTTGCCAGGTCAGCGTAGGCCGGGGGTAGCGGCGTGCTATTTTGCGGCTGGCGGCTGGATAAGCTACTCCGCAACGCCAGCGCAAGACATAGCGCCTCTACCCCGTGCCACGGCTGCGCGCTAACCTATAAGATGCTGTAAGTAAGAAATTTATTCCTGCGCAAAAGCAAGGCCGTCGGGCTTGCGCGGGCCCTGCGGGTCAAAATGGCACGCGCACGCGCACCAGCCAGCCGCCGGCCCCGTCGGGCTGGCTGGTGCAGTGGCCGCCCACGGCCTGGGCGCGGCGCTGCATGTTGCGCAGGCCCATGCCCTGGCCGGGGCGGGGCGCGGGGGCGGCGGGCACGCCGTCGTTTTGCACCAGCAGCAGCAGCGCGCCGCCCTGCGGCCGCAGCGTGAGGGCGAGGCGCGTGGCCGCCGGCGCGTGCCGCACGGCATTGGTAATAGCCTCTTTGGCAATGAGGTAGAGCTGCTGGCGCAGCTGCGGGCGCAGGGGCGTGGCATCGGGCAGGCCGGGTACGGCGAGAGTAGTGGGCAGGCCGGTAGCTTTGGCGGTGGCGTCGAGGTGGTCGTGCAGGCGGTCGCGCAGGGCGCCCACGGTGTCGGCCCCGGCGTCGATGCTCCACACCACGTCGCGCATCATCATCAGGGCGGCGCGGCTGTCGAGCAGCAGGGCCTGCACGTCGGCACTCAGCGCGCCGGAGGCCGGGCCGGGCTCTTGCAGCAGCTCGGCCCGCAGGTTTACCCGCGTCAGCAGCGCGCCCACCTCGTCGTGCAGGTCGGCCGCGATGCGGGTGCGCAGCTGGGCCTCGCGCTGCAGCCGCCTGATGCGCAGCTGCTGCACGCCCACGCCGGCCCCCAGCAGCAGCCCCACGGCCCCGAGCAGCACCAGCGGGTGCTGCCACCAGGGGCGGGCCACCACCACGCGCAGGCGCTGGGCGGGCGTGCGCTGGCCGGCGGGTGTTTGGCCCCACACCAGCAGTTCGTAGGTGCCGGCCTCCAGGCCGTGCAGGCGCAGGTGCCGCCCGGTCGGTTGCACCCGGGCCCCGGAGTCGGCCGGCAGGCCAGCGGGCCGCAGCTGGTAAAAGAAGCGATTTTGGGCCGGGGCCCGGTAGTCGTTGAGGGCCAGGTCAAAGCCGCCTTCCTTGATGGGGCCACTGAGCTGCAGCGCCGGCACCGGCCCCGTGGCGTGGGTGCTGAAGCGCAGCGCCCCCGCGCCACTCGCCCGCGCCGTAAGCAGCAGGCGGGGCGGGCGGTCGGGCCCCACCAGAGGAGCGCCCGGTGCCACCCGAAATACCCCGCCCACCCCCCCAAAGTAGAGCGTGCCGTCGGGCGCCCGGTAGGCCGCCTGCTTGTTGAGTTCGGGGTTGGCCAGGCCCTCGGCGGGGCCGTATATCGTGAGCCGGGCCGTGGCCGGGTGGTAGCACACCAGGCCGGCGTAGGTGCCGGCCCACAGCTCGCCGGCGGCCCCGCCCAGCAGGGTGGCCACCGTGGCCGAAGGCAGGCCCTGCGCGGTGCTCACTTGCCCCGCCGGCCCTGGGCCGGGCCCCAGGCGCAAAATGCCGTGCGCGGCGGTGCCCACCCACACGGGGCCGCCGGGCTGGGCATACACGCACAGCAGGTCGGCGGTGGGCAGGCGGCGGGCGGGCGCGGGCGCGGTGGGGCCGTAGTGCCGCAGGGCACCGGTGGCCGGGTGCAGGGCGTAGAGGCCGTGGTCGGTGGCCAGCCACAGCACGCCGGCCGCGTCTTCGCTGATGCCGCGCACCTGGCAGCCCCGCAGCGGCTCGGTGCCGGCCGGTGTGCGGTAGCGCGCCACGCGCCGCCGCTGCTCATCGAGCCGGTAGAGGCCATCGGTGGTGCCGCCCCACATCGCCCCGGCGCGGGCGCGGTACACCACGCGGCCGTTGAGGGGTGCGGCGCCCGGCGGGCCCGGCCCCAGGGGGTAGTAGGTGAGCGCGCCCGTGCGCGGGTCCAGCTCCCCAAACGTGTCGGACTCGTCGGCAAACAGCAGCCGGCCGGTGGCCGACAGCTCCACATCGTAGAGCAGCGCCGGCCAGGGCCGGCCGGCGCGGGTGAGGGGCAGCGCCTGCATGGCCGCCGCCGGCCGGCCGGCGGGCTGCACAAATACCCCGCTGTAGGACGTCAGCAGCAGGCGGCCATCGGGCAGCCGGATGAGCCCGCGCACGCTGGGCGGCCGCACCTGCCCGGCCACCGGCAGCGCCCGCAGCGGCACGGCCGTGCCGCCCTTGTAGCAGCCGCGGGTTTCGGGGCTGAAGGCCCACCACAGCTGCCGGGCATCTTGCAGCAGCGCGTACTGGGTGCTGGGCTCGGTGGCGCCAAAGGCCACGGGCAACTGCTTTACCTGGGGCAGCGTGCCGGGCGCGCCCCACTGCACCACCAGCCGCCGCTGCTGGGCCAGCCACTGCGTGGGCCGGCCCTGGGCATCGAGGGCGGGGTAAAAATACTGGCGCTCCTGGGCCGAGGCCGGCAGCCAGCGCAGGCGCTGGCGCACGCTGCCCGTGGCCGCGTCGAGCTCATACAGCGCCTGGCTGCTAAGGGCATACGGCGTGCCGGGCACCGGCACCAGGTAGGCGCCGGGCCGCTGGTAGGCCCGCCGCCGCTGGCCCCGCGCCGTGAGGCGGTGCAGCTGCCCATCGAAGGTGCTGAGCCACACCTCGCCGCCCGGTGCCGCCGCAAAGTGGCTGGGCTGCTCGCGCAGCGAGGGGGGCAGGGGCTGCTGGGTAGCCGGGTGGGCGGGGTCTAGCACCAGCACCCGGCCCACGCTGTAGCCCACCCACAGCCGCTGGGTGCGCGGGTCGAGCCACAGCGCGTACACGGCCTCGGCTTCGGGGCCGCGGGCCGGGCCGCCGGGCCGGGGCAAGGGCAGGCGCGTGAGCGTGCCGCCCGCCCAGCAGTAGAGGCCCTCCGCGCCGCCCAGCCACAGGCGGCCGGCGGGGTCGCGCACCAGGGCATTGACGTAGCCGCGCGGCGCCGCCCCGCTGCCCGGCGGCAGTAGCTGCGCCAGCGGCACGGCCTGGTAGCCATCGTAGCGGCGCACGCCCTCGGGGGTGCCCACCCACAGGTAGCCCTGGCTGTCGGCGGCCAGGGCCCGCACCGTGAGGGCGCTCAGCACCGAGTCGGCCACCCAGGGGGCGGTAGCCAGCTGCTGGGCGGCGGCGGGCCCGGCCGCCAGCCAGCCAGCCAGCAGCAGCCACCGCGCCAGCACCCGCCACGCATCCATCGGGCAGGATAATCGGCAGGGCAACTGCCTCAGCAAGTGAAACCTCATGGGGCAAAGTGGGCTAGCAGGCCCGGGAAAGCACCGTGCCCGCTGCCGCAGTGCAAGTATAGGCCCGGGCGTAGGAGCACCGCGCAAATAACCACCCGGCCACCCGGCCCGCTGGCCCTGCCCCACCCCTGTTTGCGCGCCTTGCGGCGGGCGGGCGGGTTTTGGGGCCCTACCTTGAGCGCCGATTGAGCCCGAACCGGCCATATGTACGGATTAGTCTTTTACCAATGAAACACCTGACGGCACTAGACGGCATCAGAGCCATCGCCCTCTTTCTGGTTATTGTAAGTCATTGGTTGGATAAATCGTATTTCGCCCAGGCATTCGCCCCCGGCGCCATCGGGGTAGATGTCTTTTTCGTCCTGAGCGGGTTTCTGATTACCACTATTCTGCTGCAAAACAGGCTACGGGCCGAAGCCTATGGCAACAGCAAGCAGGTCGTAGTTAAAAACTTTTTCGTGCGGCGCAGCCTGCGCATTTTCCCCATCTACTACCTGTTCATCTTTGCTTGCCTGGCAGTGGGCCCGCTCACGGGCACCAGCATTCGGCAGCATGCGCTGTACTTTCTAACCTATACCTCCAACTTCTACTTTTACCAGCAGCATGCCTGGGACGGCATGGTTTCGCACTTGTGGTCGCTGGCCGTCGAAGAGCAGTTTTACCTGCTCTGGCCGTGGGTTATGTTATTCACGCCCCGCCGGTATCTGCTCGCGGCCATCCTGCTCTTCATCAGCGTAGGCATGGCCAGTGGCTATGTCATCGCGGGCAAGGAGCTGGGCGATTTTGCCCTCACGCTGCCGGTTAGCTGCTTCGATGCGTTTGGGCTGGGCGCGCTGCTGGCCTTTATACTGGTCTTTCATAAAAGCCGCCTGGCCCTGGCGCACCGCGTGCTGGGGCTGGCCGCCCTTGTGTGCGGCATACAGGCCCTGTCTATGCAAACCCAGTGGCCGCTGCGGCTGCTGCCCGACCGAACGGTTTACGCCCTTATCGCCCTTTGGCTGATTGCCGGCGTGGTGCTGGCGCAGGAAACCAACAAAAAGCCGTCCGCGCTCCTCACGAACCGAGGGCTGGTATTCATTGGTAAAATCAGCTACGGCATGTACCTCTATCATTTGCCGCTGGCGTGGGATGCTGGCCTTTTAGATAGGTATCTTAACCACCGGCTGCCGGCGGCGCTGCTGCCGTATCTGGCCTACGTCGTTTTTGCCGAAAACCTGGTGGTGCTCGTGCTGCTGGCGTGGGTTTCCTGGGTGTTGGTCGAGCGGCCCATTTTGCGCCTCAAGCACTACTTCGAGTATCAGGCGCCCGCGCCGCTGCCGGTGGCCAGCCCCGGCCCCTGAGCGGCGCGCGCGGGGGCGGCCACATCGCCTTCGGCGGCGGCGGCGGCCAGCCGGCCGTGCCGCAAGGCGTGGTGGGGCGTGCGCCACTCGGGCATAGCCTGGCCGAGCAGGTGCCAAAAACGGGCATTGTGCAGGCGCTCGTGCAGGTGCACCAGCTCGTGCACCACCACGTACTCCAGGCAGGCGAGCGGCCACTGGCTCAGCTCCAGGTTGAGCCAGATGCGCCGCGCCCGGATGCTGCAGGTGCCCCAGCGGGTTTTCATGTGCTTGATGCCCCAGGCGGCGGCCTGCGCGCCCACCACCGGCTCCCACTTGGCGAGCAGCTGGGGCACCAGCGCCCGCAACTGGGCGCGCCGCCAGCGGGCCAGCACCTGGGCGCGCTGGGCAGCCGTGGCCGGGCCGGGCAGGCCCAGGTGTAGCTCGCCCGCCTGCACCACCACCTGGGCCGGGCCGGGGCGCTCGTGCACGCGCAGGCGCAGCCCCTGGCCCTGGTAGTAGTGCGTTTCGCCCGGCTCGTACTGCAACACCGGCGCCGGGGGGCGGGCCTGAAAGGCGGCCTGGTGCTTGCGAATCCAGGGTAGCTTTTGCAGCACCAGCGCCCGGATGGTGGCCTCGGGAGTGCGCAGGGGCACGGCAATGCGCACCTCGCCGGCCGGCGGCCGCACCGAGAGGCGCGAGTGGCGCACGGGCTTGCGCACCACGTCCACGCGCAGGTCATTTATTTGGAGGTAGGGCATAAGGCAAAAAGCTGCCCCGCTGCCGGGTGGCGAGCGGGGAGCAAGGGCGCTAAAGGTGGCAGTTGGCGCCCCGCAAAATTGCGACGTTAAAGCTGCTCGGCCGCCGTGGGGGCCTCGCCTCAGCGCCAGCCCTGCACGGTGGCCCCGCCAAAAACGGCCGCCGAGCGCATGGGCGCCTCGAAGATGGGGTAGGGAAAGGCGGGCGCGGGCGCGCTGGCATCGGCCAGCTGCCGCAGCTGCGTGGGGCTGAAGCGGACGCCGAGCGCGGCGATATTATCGGCCACCTGCGCCACCCGGCTGGCCCCGATAAGAAGCGCGCTGATGCCCGGCTGCTGGGCCGCCCAGGCCAGCGCCACCTGCGCCGGCGGCCGGCCCAGCTCCCCGGCAATGGCGCGCAAGGTGTCCAGAATGAGCCAGTTCGGCTCGGTAAACTTGGTGAAAGGCCCCGAGAAAGGATTGGCCCCGTTGAGGCGGCCCTCGCCGCCGGCGGGCTTGGGGCTGGCCGGGCTGGCCCGCTGGTACTTGCCGCTGAGGAAGCCGCCGGCCAGCGGGCTCCAGGGCACCACGCCCAGGCCCAGGGCCTGGGCGGCGGGCAGGTGCTCGCGCTCGGTGGTGCGCTCGACCAGCGAGTACTCGAGCTGCATGGCCACGGGGCCGGGCACGCCGTGGGCCTGGGCCAGCGTGGCGAGCTGGGCGGCGTACCAGGCGGGCATGTCGGAGAGGCCAAAATAGCGGATTTTGCCGGCCCGCACCAGGTCGCCCAGGGTCTGGAGCACCTCGGCGGCGGGCGTCACGGCATCCCACACGTGCAGCCAGTACAGGTCCACGTAGTCGGTCTGGAGGCGGCGCAGCGAGCCTTCGAGGGCGCGGTAAATCTGCTTGCGGCCGTTGCCGCCCGCGTTGGGGTTGCCGCGCTGCGCGCCAAAGCCAAACTTGGTGGCCAGCACCAGCTGGTCGCGTAGCTGGCGGCGGGCCACGAAGTCGCCCACCAGCTCTTCGCTGCGCCCGCCGGCATACACGTCGGCGGTGTCGATAAAATTGCCGCCCGCGTCTACGTAGGTGTTAAAAATGGCCCGCGACACGTCATCGGCCGAGCCCCAGCCGGCGGTGCCAAAGGTCATGGTGCCCAGGGCCATGGGGCTGATGATGAGGCCGGAGCGGCCCAGGGTGCGAAAATCGGTGAGCGACACGGGGAGGGAGTTTTTAGCAGAACAAAAAGGCGACTGCGCCAGCCGCAAACCTACGGCAAAGGTCCAGCCGGGACGCCCGCCGGCCGTATACAAATCGCCGCTTTTTGGGCACCAATCGCCGGGTGGCGGCGGCTCAAAAAGCGGCGACGCTGGTTGGGCTGGCGGCCGTAGCACGCCTCAATACTGGGTGGCCAGCTCGGGCAGCAGGCGGTTGATAATGCTGTAGTTCAGGCCCGTCCAGTACTCGGAGCGGGCCGCGTCCACGAACGTGGCCTCGTCGGCCGCGATGAGGCGGTACTCATCACTCACCAGGTAGTCCTCCACGTCGTTCATGCTGGCGAAGGCGAAGACTGAAATCGCGTCAATCAGCTCGCCTTCGGGGTCGGGCTGCTGGGTCGAGCCGATGTTGTGCAGCTGGGCGTAGCGGCGCACGTAGGTGTGCGTGGCGGGCTGGGCCAGCACCAGCGGCGCGTGCTGCCGCAGCAGCCGCTCCTGAAACTCCGCGCGGCTCAGCTCGGGCCGCCGGTAGTGGATTTTGACCAGGCTAATCGGGTCGCGGTGCTGGGCGCTGGGCAGCAGAATGTACTCGCGGGCCACCTCGCGGGTCACCAGCCGAAACACCGTTTGCTCGTCGGCGATGATGCGCTGGGCGTACTGCTCTTGCTTCAATACGCGCTCAATATCAGCCTCTGCCGCGTAGGCGATGTAGGCAAAGCCGTCGAAGCGCGGGCGCACGTAGGCGGGCACGCGGGCGTAGGGGTCGGCCACGAGCTGGCCGTTGGGCTGCGTCATGGCCCGGTAGGGCGGCTGGAAATTGGACGATGGCCCGGCCGCCACGCGGTGCACCTGGTCGTAGCGCAGCACCAGCTCGTTGGCGGTGCCCGCCTCCTCGTAGGCAAATTTGGGACCGTGCACCTTGCGCCAGTACTCGTCCCAGTGCTCAAAATCGAGGTTGGGGTCGGCTTCGAGCGCGATTTCGGCGGGCTCGGCGTCGGGGTTCTCGATGCCCTTGCCGCGGCGGTCGCGGGTCGAGTTTTCGTCCTGCAGGCGCTCGGTGCGGGGCGTGGCGTCGGCCCGCGTCAGGAAAGTGGGCGTCACGATGAGCGGCGCCGTGGTGGTGTGGTAGCTGGTGAGGGCGGGCGGCCGGTGGCCGTTGTCGGCCTTGGGGTCGGCCGCGGCCCGGCTGTTGGGTTGGGAGGGCATAGGAAAGAAGGGGTTGTGAAAAAAGTAACGTGCTCTCTAAGCCGCGGGAGCGAGTAAGGCGGAGAATTAAGAATTAAAAATCAAAAATGATAAATTAAAAATCTGATTGTCTGATTTTTAATTTATCATTTTTGATTTTTAATTTGAACCTGCCCTACGGAATCAGCCGGTCGGCGCGCAATTGGGCGAAGAGGTCAAAAAACGACTCGTCGCTGCGCTGGTACACGTGGAAGCCCGCCTGGCGGCTCTTCGACGTGTCGGTCATCACCTCGATGGGGCGGCCCAGGTCGAGGTCGGTGTGCCAGGGCGAGGCCAGGCGGCTGAGGTCGGCCTCGGCCAGGTGGTAGCGGGCGGCCATATCGCGCCAAAGCGGGGCTTTGTCGGCCATTTCGGCCTCCAGCGGGTGCACCGTGCCCTCGAAGCCCGCCGCCTCGACGCCAAACCACGCGGCCAGGCGCGGCCACAGCCAGCGCCAGCGGAAGTAGTCGCCGTTGGTTACGTTAAACGCCTCATTGCGCGCCGTTTCGGCCGTCGCGGCCCAGACTAGCTGCTTGGCAATCACGCGGGCATCGGTCACGTCCGAGAGGCCTTCCCACTGCGCCTGCGAGCCGGGCCACTGGAAGGGCTGCCCGGTTTCCTTGCACAGGCTGGCGTAGGCGGCCAGCGTGGTTCCCATGTTCATGAGGTTGCCCACGGCCTTGCCAATGATGGTGTGGGGCCGGTGAATGCTCCAGGTAAAGCCGTCGCGCGCGGCGGCGGCGTACACCTCGTCTTCCTGGGCGTAGTAGAAGTTGGGCAGGTCGAGGCGCGGCATCTCCTCGCGTACCGGCGTGGGCGGCAGCGAGTTGCCCTGGGCGTAGGAGTCAAACGGCCCCAGGTAGTGCTTGAGGCCGGTGACGAGCGCCACGTGCTGCACCGTCTTTTTAGGGCTGAGGGCGGCCAGTAGGTTGCGCACCATGCCGCCGTTCACGCGGATATTCTCGGCCTCCGTGTCGTGGCGCAGCCAGCTGGTAAGGAAGACGTGGGTGGGGTTGATGTCGGCCAGGGCCGTGGCCAGGCTGGCGGGGTCGAGCAGGTCGGCGGCCACGGGGTGCAGGCCGGGCACGTCGGCCGGGGGGCGGCGGGCCAGGCCGTAGGTCGTCCAGCCCTGGGCGAGTAGCTCGTGGGCCAGGTTGCTGCCAATAATGCCGCTGGCCCCTACAATAAGCGCAATTTTATCCATGCGAAGCAGGTGCGGCCCGCCGCTAGCCGGCGGGCTTTCCCCAATAGGTGAACTTCCCTAACGCCCACGGGGCCGGTAAGTTTGGGAACTGCCCCGCACCAGCGCCGCCCGCAAGGCTGGCGTAGCTCCAGGATAAGCTGCGAAAAAAGGGTTGGTATAGAAGGGGTTATGGGGCGATGCCGGGCTGGCGAACCGCTGCGCGGACTTTGCCGCCCGGCGATGGGCGGGGCGCGGCAAACTCCGGTGCCCGGCAAAAGGCCTCGTCCGTGAGCGTGGCCAGAAAAGCCAGCAAAGCACGCTGCTCGGCGGCCGTGAGCGGGATACCCAGCCGCCCATTTGGGCCGCGAAAAATTGGGTCGAGGGTGGGCGATGCGACCATGCCGTGGTCGTAGTGCGCGAGCACCTGCGCCAGCGTGCCAAAGCGCCCGTCGTGCATGTAGGGGGCCGTGCGGGCCACGTTGCGCAGCGAAGGCACAGCAAAACGGCCGCGGTCGGTGGGTAAAAACGTGACGACCACCCGGCCGGAATCCTGCCCAAAGCGCCGATTCAGGCCATTGTTGCGAAAGCTGCCATCGGTGAACAACTCGGTGGCGTGGCAGCTGCCGCACTTGGCCCTGAATAGCGCCTGGCCGCGCCGCTCGGGGGCCGTGAAGCGGCCGCCCGCCGCGCGGCGCACGTGGTAGTCGTAGCGCGAAGAGGCCGAGGTGAGGGCGGCCGTGAACTGCGCCAGCGCCCGCAGCAGCTGGTACGACGAAATGGGCCGCTGCCCATACACGGCCGCAAACTGGCGGGCGTAGGCCGAGTCGGCGTTGAGCTTGGCGAGCACGGCGGGCAGGGTGGTGCCCATTTCGCGCGGGTTGGTGAGCGGGGCCAGGGGCAGCGTTTCGAGGTGCTTGGGGCCGCCGTCGGCGAAGAAGGTGCGGCGCCAGCGCAGGTTTTGCAGGGCCGGAGCATTGCGCAGCCCCGGCCGGCCGCCCACGCCCTGGCTCAGGCGCTCGGGGCTGGCGAAAGCCCGCGCCTGCTGGTGGCACGAGCCGCACGACACGGTGCCATCGGCCGACAGCCGGGCATCGTAGAACAGCTGCCGCCCCAGCTCGAAGGCCCGGCGCTCGGGCGGGTTTTGGGCGGGCGCGTACACTGGCTGGCCAAACTGGCGGGGCAGCTGCGCGCCGGGCACCGGCTGGCGCGTGGGGCCAAGGCCAGTGCGCCAAGCCGGTAGCAGGTTCAAAACCAGCACCCCGAAGCAGGCCAGCAGCCCCACGCGCAGCCAGCTCATGGCTTAATTGGGGTGAATGTGCTCGACCGTGAACATGCCCGCCGCGTAGTTATTGGCGATTTGCACCGAGGTGGGGCCGCCCTCCGAATCGTACACCGTGGCAAAGCGCATGGGGGTGGGACCAACGAACATCTTCTGCACATCGACTTCCATATGCACCTCGGGCTCGTGCTCAGGGCTGACGGCCACCGTGGCGCCCCCAAAAGCCGGCGCGATGGTGCGCAGCGTGTTATAAGGCCGCTGAAAGCCCATGATGGCGTACTTGTAGCGGCCCGTGGCCGAGGCCGCCGCAGTGCCTTCGAGGCGCACAAAAATGTAGCCCGAGTTCCAGTCCCAAAACATGCCCTTTACGGGGTCGAGCGCGCCGGTCTGGGCACCGGCCACGTTGCGGGCGCTGTCCACACCCACCACGAAGCTAAGGCCGGTGTACGTGCCGGCCGGAATGCCGTGCAGGGCCACGTGCTGCGAGGCCGGCTGCCCGGCATCGACCAGAAAATAGCTGTCGGGCACGGCATAGTGGGTGCCGTCGGCGCGGTGCAGCTTCACGTTGGAGAGGTAGTATTTGAAGGTCGAAATGGTGAACTGCTCGCCGTTGCCGGTGGGGTACAGCGTGGGGCCGAGCACCAGCGGCGCGGTGCCCACGGTGGGCTCCAATTCCAGGTAGAGGTTGCCGGTGGTAGCGGCGGGCTCGGGCGCTTTGCCGCAGCCCGCCACCAGGCCCCAGCTCACCAGAACCGCTAGTAAGGGCCAGCCGAAGCGCCGCCCGCGCCGGGGCGCCGGCCGGCCGGCGCCAGGTAGTTGCGTAGCCATGAATGCGTGTCATTAGGGCTTGGTGCTTAGTGCGAAACGGTCAGGCGCCGGGTGGCCACTACTGCCCCGTTGGCCAGCAGCCGGTACACGTAGAGGCCAGCGGGCAGGTCGGCCACGCTCACCAGCAGCTCGGTGCCGGTGGCGGCCGGGCTCAGTTCCAGGGTGCGCACCACGCTGCCCAATTCATTGATAAGCTGCACGGCCGTGGGCGTTTGAGTGCGGTCGAGTTTTAGGGTTACGAGGTTGGCAGCCGGGTTGGGGTAGGCCTGAAAAACCGCCGCATCCTGGGCGGCCGTGGTGGGCAGCGGGGCCGCCGTTACCGTAATCACGCCGTACATGCCGGTGCCCGCTGCGCCGTGAAACGTGCAGTGGTAGGGGAAGTTACCCACCGTCGAGAAGGTCATCGTCTTGGTCAGGTTGGCCGAGTTGATGGTGAAGGTGGTCCAGGCCCCGTTGTCGGAAGCCGTGGGGTGCGTGTTAGAGCTGCCACTCTGGTACTGCCAGGTCACCACGTCGCCAGCCTGAATGCTGACCGTGCGGGGCGAGTAAAAATTGTCGCCCACCATGATGGTGATGTTGGCGGCCGTGGCCGAGTAGCCTAGCAGCAGCAGGCTCAGCAAAGCGAATAAACGTACTGGTAGTTTCATGGTGAGTGGTATGGTTAAAGTGAAAAAAGAGGTGAGGATGATAGCAGAAGCGAAGTCTTACCGTTGGCTCATTTTTATTTTTCTACTCGAATGATTTCCGCTAAATGGTTGCCCGGTGAAATAAAATAAATTATAAAAAATAATGGTTTATGTCAGGCGCTGGGCAAAAGCAGCTGGCCCTTAAAGCAAGCACGCTAGCGTGCGCCGCCCACCGTGAAATTGCGGGCCACGGTGAAGCCGAAATACAGGTCGCCGGCGAAGAATTTGCCCGTGGTTTCGGGCACGAAAAACTTCTCCGTCATGCCCAGCGAATTGGTGACGTGCAGCTGAAACACGTGGCCGCCCGTCTCGATATCCACGCCCACGCCCAGCGCGTTGCGGAAGTTGCGGGCCGTGTTGCCCGGAAACAGGTAGTAGTAATCGGCCGTGAGGGCCGTGCGCTTGGTGATTTTCTGGCGCAGGGCGCCGCCCAGCGCGTACACGTCGTTTTGCTCGGGCGCGGTGGCCACGTAGTTGCGGTGGATGAGCGTAGGCATGAGCTGCACCGACAAATCGGGGCTGAACTTGCGGGCGATGAGCGCCTGGTAGGCATAGGTCACCCGCGAGCCCAGCGTACGGTCGTTCACCTCGGTGAATTTCAGGGTAGTAATGGCCGACGAAGCAAAAAGCGTGACCGATACCGGCACGGCGCCCGCGCCGGTAGATTGCTGAATGGCGCGGTATTTCAGGAAGCCATCAAACGTTTTTTCCTGCGAGCTGCGGCCCACGCCCACCGCCAGCCGGTCGCTGAGGCCATACTCGAAGCTGAGGCGCAGCACCGCCTGGTCGAGGCCGAAGAAGTTGTACGCCCCGCTGTTGAGCGTGCCAAAGCGGTGCTGAATCAGAAAAATCAGCGTGCGCTGGCCCGGCGTTTCCACCGACTGCGAATTGATAATGTGCGTGCCCTTAAAGGTGGCCAGCACGGGCTCGCGGGTGGGTGCCGGGGCGGCTTGCTTTTCGAGCTGCCCCAGCAGGTCGGTTTGGGCGCGAGCGGCCGGCGCCAGGGCCAGCAGGGCGCCGAGCAGCAGCGGTAGGCGGGTGGCGTAGCGGGTCGGGTTCATAGCCAGAATTTTAACGGTTGACAATCAATTAATGCGCAGGCGTAGAGCTGGATAGGGGCACCGTGCTGCCGCCGGTAGGGGTGCCGCTGAAGGCCACGCGCACGCGCACGCTTTTGGCGATGCGGTCGCGCACCAGCAGCGGAATCTCGATGTTGTAGTCGGCCGGAGCCACGTTGAAGGTGGCGTTGGCCAGCAGCTGGCCACCCTTCAGCTCCAGGGTGCCGGGCACCGAGAGGTGGCGCGTCACGCCGTGCATGGTCAGGTCGCCTTCTACCTGCACCGGGTGCGGGCCGGCCCCGCCCAGCGCCGCCGCGTCGGCCCCCGCAAAGTGGCCCGTGAAGGTGGCCTTGGGGTACTTTTCCGATTCGAGGTAGTTCTCGTTGAAGTGCTCCTGCATGAGCGTGCGCTTGAACTGAAACTCGCGGATGGGCGCCGAAAAGGCCAACTGCCCGGTGGCCAGGTCGAGCACCGCCGCCACCTTGTTATTATTGGCCTCAATGTCCTCGATGGGGCTGCTCGAAAAAAAGTCGATGTGGCCCGTTTTGGTGAGGTAGCGGCCTTGGGCCGAGCTGCCAAAAGGAAGGACAAGCAGCAGCCACCCGAGTAAAAATTGGAACAGCGTTTTCATGGAGGAAAAAATTAGGTGAGAGGCACTTGGGCTAAACTTGGCCTAGCGAGCTGTTGTCCTTGCTGCGCTGCGCTGCACCGCGCTCGCCGGGGCCGCCCACTCGCGGACGCGCGCCGGCCACGGTACACCTCAGTTGTTGAGTTGGCCGGCGGCTATCCAGGCCCGGATGCGGGCGATGTCGCAGTCCGATAGTTTGGGGGCGCCTTTGGGCATGGCGTCGTAGCCAGGCTGCTGCTCGATGCAGCCCATGAGCAGGGTGGTGGGCACGGCTTTGAGGGCCTGGTAGGTGCCCAAATCGGTGCCGCCGCCCCGCGTTTGGTACACGCTGGTGCCGTGGCAGCGGCGGCAGCCCGCGTCGAAAATGGGCGATACCACCGCCGCGTAGGTGGCGGGCGCGGGGTCGTTGCAAGGGCTGGGCTCGGGGCCGTGCGAGTAGCTACACCCAGCAAAGGCGACGGCCAGCATAGCCACGGCGGTGCCCGCCAGCCCAAGGGCCGGAATTTTGAAGAAATGACGCATAGCGAAAAAGAAGAGCAGCAACAAGCTGCGAAAAGGCAAGGCGCGCTACCGCAGGGCGGGCGTGGGGGCCGGGCGCACGGGCAGCAGCCCGTAGCGGAGCGAGAAAAACACGCCCGCACTGCGCAGGCGCACCGCCCCGTAGCCCACTCCGGCCAGGGGTAGCTTCACAAACGGCTCGGCCTGCACCGACCAGCGCGGCCCGAGCCGCCGCTCGTAGCCCACCGACAGGTTGAGCACTTTGAGCAGGTGCCGCGAGCCGTTGGCTAGCTCGAAGGAGTAGGGGGCCACCGGCCGGCCGTATACCAGGCCGTAGTCGTAGGTGTATTGCTCGCGCTTCATGAACAGCGACGAGAGGCCGGCGCTGACAAATATCTGGGAGCGAGGCCGCTGCCAGAGGTCGTAGCGCAGGTTGAGCGGGACATCGATGATGCGGCACACGGCATCCACGTCGGTAATAACCCAGCCGTGGGGCAGGGTGTAGGGCACGGTATAATCGGTGCCGGCGGCGCCATAGCGCTTCACCGAGTAGAGGAAGGCCGTGCTCAGGCGCCAGCGGCGGGCCAGCTGGTAGTCGAGCTGCACGCCTACATTGGGGCCGGGCGGCGAGAGGCGGCTGGTGCGCACGGTGCTCAGCTCGGGCGCGCCCACCAGGCCCAGCCGAAACCGGTAGCGTAGGGGCCGTGGTAGGGGCGGAGGGAGCGAATCGGCGGGTGCCGGGCGCGTAGCCAGCGCCACCGGCCGCCGCGAATCGGGGAGGGTAAAAGCCAGATTGGCTACCGGCATGTGCGGTGCCAGCAGGTCAATAGCGGTGCCGAAGCTGTCGTTAATTGTTGAGGGACTGGTTGCGCCGGCCACCTGCCGCGCGCCCAGCCGGTACCCACGGCTTGCACTGTTAGTTGCAACAAGCGGCTGGCCCAAATACTGGCGCTGGGCCCGAGTCCGGCTCTGGCCAATACCGGCAACTGAACCCGCTGCTGAGTAAGTAATTGAAGCTGGTTGCGCAGCTTTCGCACCACGCCGAAATAGCGCGTTTTCCGGCTTCGCCGGCCGCTTTGCCGCCAGTGCTACGGAGTGTCGCTGCTGCTTGGCTGCCGCTGGAGCCTTAGATTCTGACCAGTCGCGATTTTTTTGCTGCTTAGCGATGGTGCCAAAATAGTTGTCTGTGGAGGCTGATGCTTGCCCCTGCGTAGTCGTGCCAGGGCGTTTGTTGTGCCGGTGGCGCTTGGCCTTGCCAAGCATCGTGGGCACGGGGCTGGTTGACGTATTCTTGTTGCTGTTGGCAATGGCTTTATCGGCCGCTAAATCCGTTTTGGCAGTTGGTGCGAGCGCCTTACCGGGGGCAGCAGGCAGCAGTTGGGCACCCGAAGAGGCTCGTTCGCCTGCTGGCGTCGTCGTCGGCAGTACGGCGGGTGTAGCGTCCGGCCGAAGGCTGCTTGCTGTAGTGGCAGGCGTAGAAGCTGTTCTATTAGAATGGGTTAGCTTAGCCATGGCCCGCCCGCTGCCGGGGGCCAGCGTAAACTGCCGGCTTACGAAAAACCAGGCGCCCCACAGCAGCAGCACCAGTAGCACGCTCTCGGCCCCGAGCAGGCGCAGCACCTTGCGGCGCAGGGCTTGCTGGCGCAGGTCGGCATCGAGGAGGAGGTCCATGCGGTGCCACGCGGCCGGGTTTTCCGGCTGCTCGGGGTGGTGCTCAAGACCCCGGCGAAACAGGGCATCAAACTCCTCATCCGGCGTAAGCAGCGTAGGCATGGGGGTTAGTTTTTTTTAGATGGTGCTGCAAGTGCGCCCGCGCTTTGGATAGGTTCGATTTGGAGGTGCCGCTGCTGATGCCCAGGTGCTGGGCTATTTCTTCGTGCGTGTAGCCGTCGATGGCAAAGAGGTTAAAGACAGTGCGATAGGCGGGCGGCAGCTGCTGCACCAGGCGCAGCAGGTCGTCGTAGGCCAGGGTTTCGAGGGCCGACAAACCCAGGTCGGCGGGCTCGTGCGGCAGGTCGGCAAGGTCGTCCTGCTGGTGGTGCTTTTCGTGGGCCCGGAAGTAGTCGATGGCCGTGCGAATCATAATTTTCTTGAGCCAGCCCCGAAACGAGCCGCTGAGCTCGTAGCGCGCGGCATCGAAGCGGCCGATGTCGCGGAAAGCTTTCAGAAAACCATCATTTACGACCTCCTCCGCCTCGTCGCGCTGGCGGGTGTAGCGCAGGCAAATACCCAGTGCGTAGCCGTAGTACAGCCCGTACAGCCGCTGCTGCATCGCACGGTCGCCCCGCCGGCAGCCGGCAAGCAACGCTTGGAGCACTTCGGATGGGGCGGGGGACGCGGACACGGGGCAGAAAGAAGGAGGTATTAAGCAACTCGCAAAGGCTGGCGAAATGGTTGCCTGGTTTCAAGAAAATATTGTAAAATTCTTTGTGATTCATTCCAAGCATAATACCCCACCCCCGGCCCCTCCCCTCCGGGAGAGGAGAGCCTTTCGTGGAGTTCTCGGTTTTGAGTTAAGAGTTTTGAGTTGGTCAACTCTTAACTCAAAACTCCTACTCAAAACTCATCAGGCTCCCCTCTCCTGGAGGGGAGGGGCTGGGGGTGGGGTATTACGGGCGGTGAGCAACCTAATGCTCTACCACAAAAACTCTCGTATCAAATAACCATTTTTACCCCAGCTGCCAACCCGCCCGGTAGTCGCGCTTCACGAAGCGATTGACTTCGTCGAGGTTGGTGACTTTGAGCTGCTTGGGGTCCCAGAGCAGCTCCAGGTTGCGGGCGGGGTAGTCCAGGCCCTGGCCGGTGGCTTTGGGCCGCTGCACGTCGTAGCCCCGAATGGCGAGATTGGCCACCAGCAGCGCCTCGGTGAGTGGGCCGGCCAGCTCGAAGGGCGAGCTAACCTCCTTTTTGCCGTGGCCGGCCAGGCAGGCCTCGACCCACTGCCCGTAGTGGCCATCGGCCTGGCCCGGCACGCGGGCCAGCGTGGGCGCGATGCCCGCTTGCTCGGTGCGGCTGGTGGGCAGCAGGCGGGCATTGGCCGAGTAGGTGCTGGCCATCATTTTGCCCTTGTCGCCGATGAACAGGATGCCGTTGCCGCCGTCGCCAAATAGCTCCTTGGGGCCCAGCTCGCGGGGGCGCTCGGGCTGAATGCCGCCGTCCATCCAGTGCACCGTAATGTCCTGGGTGGTCTTGTCGGTCTGGGGGAAGCGCAGCACCACGTGGCTGCTCGGCGGGCAGCTGTCGGGGAAGTAGCCGCGCTTAAACTCATCGACGTACACGCTGCCCACGCTGGCCTGCACCGAGCTGGGGTACTGTAGGTTGAGCACCCGGAAGGGGGCTTCGACCAGGTGGCAGCCCATGTCGCCGAGGGCGCCGGTGCCGTAGTCCCACCAGCCGCGCCAGTTAAACGGAATCAGGTGGTCAACGTAATCGCGCTGAGGCGCCGAGCCCAGCCACAGGTCCCAGTCGAGTTCGGCGGGCGGCGTGGCTTTGGTCGTAGGCCAGGCAATGCCTTGGGGCCACACCGGGCGGTCGGTCCA